>JAOZHB010000008.1 GCA_026015035.1 Candidatus Bathyarchaeota archaeon
TGCAACTTTAAAAAATATGGCTTCGCGAAAGGTTTTAGAAAAGGTTGGTTTCAAAAAGGAAGGCGTTCTCAGAAAACTGTATTTCGAGCAGGGTGAGTGGAGAGATTCTGTCCTTTACAGCATTATGAGGGAAGAATGGAAAAAACCGAAAATATTAACAAACAAGTAGGCCCCTTTTTTGGGCTGATTAAAGATGAGGCAAGAGACGGAAGGTGAGATAGGAGGTAGCTAGTGTTTACTGTCTTGTCAACCCAACTCGCTACTGAATGTAGCTCCGCGCGCGCTGCCACGATAGAGAAGGTATTGGAGATGCACCCGTGTGAATGAGGAAGCGTCCTACCCTCGTTGATGGTAGATGAAGTTCTGTGGCGTTAGATTAGGCCCATCGCGTAAAGAGCATTCTTTAGTCGTTGAACGTTTTTCACCCATTCTTCATCCCCCTTCATCCACGGGGAAGCCACCAGTGACAATCTGACTGCGTTTACCGGTCCACCATAGAAGGGTTCACCAGGGACTACTGCAATGCCCGACTGATCTAACAGTCGTTCAGAGACTGCGACGCCATCTTCTTTGCCTGTGTCCAACAGCGCGTAGAGGGCTCCAAACACCCCATTTTGAGGGAGGATGAGAGGCAGTTTCTCTTCCAGTAAAAGGGTCAGTCGATTTGCCAGGATTTTACAGAGCCACTGGTTTATGGAATGATCCACCAGAAACCTTTGAAGCACAGATTCTCCGATGATGAAGGAGGGTGTCGAACTACTCAAGTCCTCTCTACCGATCAGGGAACTCATGTTCTGTATCCAGCGGGTACTGGCGGTCGCGAATCCAACTCTCAAACCAGCTAAGAGACACGTTTTGGAGAGGCTGGACAGAATACAGATCCCATCGTAGTATCGCTTTGAAGTCCGTTGAAACGCCGTAATCATCGTCTCGCTGAAGCGTTTGTCAAACTCAGCCTTATCCTTCCTGAGTTTTAAAATGGTGAAGACGTAGGGGGCATCCCAAACGACGCCGCCCCCTCTACTTGTCATGAGGGACGCAATGTCTTCCAGATCTCTCGCTGAGAAGTAGCCTGACGGGTTGTTGGGCATACTGAGGTATAAGACCGCTTCGTCCTCCACCTTCTCCTCCAGATCCGTCAGATCCGGGGAAAGATCCTCATTGCAGTTAAATCGGACGACTTCGCCGCCATGCTCTTCCACTATGGGGGCTACAGCCGAGTAGTCCCAGCGATTCAGAAAGACCTTTGTTGAGGGGTGAAGCGATCGAAGGGATACCGTGATGCATCTCTGTCCTCCCGACGTGACTATCACTCGATCCATGTCTCCATCGGTCAGTGGTACGCCGTGAACCTCTCGAAAATATCTACGCATCTCTTGATGGAATTCGTTCCCCCAGCCGGAGAATAAGCTAACGCCAGGGGATTCGGATTGAAAGACGTGTTCAAACCCGCGCTAATGCTGGAGGAAAGTTCTTGCAGTTCATCGGGCAGCGTCTTGTTCACTTTAATCTCCATTTTGGAGAACAGTCTCAGGTAATGGGGGAGTTTTCCCACGTTTCCGCTGGTGAAGTCAATTATGGGTAATCCCCTGTCTTCTCTCTCTGCTACTTTTGCCATCGCGTTCCTTATGGCGGGTTGAAGCGGGATCGGCAGGAGGAAACGCTGATCTGCACCCATGTTTTGCACCATTCGCTAAACATCGGACATAAATCACTATTAATACTTACCTAGCGAGGCAACGCATGTCCGCGGAAGAGAGCTCCAGTGTACCCTCGCCATGTTTTTAGGCTCGTAAAAAGCCATTAAGCGAGTCCTTGATGGATTTTAGGAAGGTGTTTTTGATCTTTTCAGGCTCTGTTAATTCGTTCAAACGAGCGATTCTAAAGTAGGCTGGAGGATGAGGAGCCAATTGGAGCCATTCAATCCTGCGATAGCCTCGAAAAGCTGGTTCCCGTTTGAATAACGGGAAGAGCCTTCGAAAAGCGATTTTTCTCAAGGCTTCAGCCATTACTTGTGGCTGTCCAATCAGTTTGGCTGAATCGAGGTCGGCTCTTCCTTCGATAAACTTTCCGATGAAGTAGATGAATCCCAAGGACACCATCGAGTAAAGCCAGTAGGACGTGAGGCCGAGAGCAAACAAATAGGGCCACAATACATAGAAACGGAGGAGATATTCGGCACTGGAGAGGAAGAACATGACGAGGGGGTCATGGTTCTTCAGGTGACTTAACTCGTGTCCGACTATGCTTAACAGCTCATCATCCTCAAGCTGGGTTATGATCCCCGTCGTTATGAGAATGGTTCCCAGCCGTGGGCTTGGCCCGGCTGCAGCCGCGTTGGGAAGGATGTTGTTGGCCACCACAACCTCCGGCATGGCGAGGTCAAAAATGTGTGCTGCCTTTGTCACGATCTCATAAAGGTTTACTTTTTTGACGGAGAAATCGTCCGGTTTACACGCTATTCCATACTGGTCGAAAATTGTGCCCGCAGTTTCACAGGTGATTGGTTTCTGAGTAGCGATCGTGGCTTCATAGATTTGTTTTCTGATCTCAGGGATTTTTTTCGTGTGGCGTTCACGAAACTCCTCGAATCGGTAAGGGGGCAAATGGTATTGTAAGAGGTGTATTTCGGGTTGACGACGCGTTATCTTCCAGTTTCCGCTCCGAGCAATCAGTTTTCCCGAAACAAGGGAGAGGGTAAACGATAAGGCGACGTATATAAGGGGTGCGTAGTTACCAAAGAGCCAGAAAAACACGAAGGTTAATGCCATTAAGGTGATGTAAAGGGGAATCATCGAGTCAGTGAAGAAGCGTATCAGCCAACTAGCATTCTCCTTCTCAGGGACGATTTTTTCTCCAGGCACGAACGCAAGGTACAAGGTGGATTTACGAATCTCCTCTTCAAACATTTGGACCATGAGAAACAAGTCCTCGTATAGACGTTCGACGAAGGATTGGGGAACACTGGTATCACTCAGCGTAACACCTACATGGATGGGGACACGGGACTCGATGACGACATCGACGTATTGATCCTTTTGGGAAGTTGCCACCTTGTACGAGAGATATGGTGCGTCTTTTCCTAATCGGACGTGAATGTCCCAAAAGGCGCGGTATTTGTCGTGTTGAAGTAAATACTGACGTCTCAAATACTCGGGAAGGAACTTCAGGTTTCCTATCGCCAGCTCCGTATCGATCGTGTACTCGTACTTCATTTTGCCAGCCCCCTGCTGTTTAAATAAACCAGGCATGAGAAAGCCTTCCATATGTTAACTCATGTAAGATATTCGTAGTTTTACATTAAATTAGCTTGCTCGGAAGTGTCGACGTGGCATGGGTCGTCTTGATCCTGACGAGGATACGCCACTCAGCGGAATAGTTGTGATCACCCGATCAGTTCAGCACTCGTTAATCCAGTTCAATGGAATGCTAGCTCCAAGCCTAAGTCAGTAGAAGACATGTCATGCGGACGAAGCATGATCTGGAGCACGTCTGTGGCCTAGTGGTCGATCGCTCCCACGGTCCAAGTAATCGGTCGCTATCTGAAGCATCTTCACTCGAGTAGATGCTCGAGTTCCTTCAACCGCTCTGCCAAGAGCTCCACAGTAACGTACATCAGTTCCAATCTCCCTGTTGTCCCGCGCCTCTTTGCTGCCTCAGCATCTAAGGCCTCCCACAACTTGTATCCGACTTCAAGGGTGATGAACTTGTTCCGCCTCCTCTTTTCATCCTCAATTTTCACGCCCTCGACCAACCGATCCACCGAGAGGCTGGGTCGATCCATCGCTAACTCGATGAGTTTACGTGTTTCCCATTCACTGAACTCCCGCTCCTTAATCACTCTGCCAAGTGCGTACTCTCGTTCAGCGTTCCTAATCTTACTCATCAGATCAGATTGCACGTCACGTGGAAGCTGTAAATCCTCCATCGCCTTCCAAAGAGGTACAACGTCGAAGCCTTCTCCACCTCGTATTACCTCAGTCCGTTCCATCGTTTCTCCTAATGGTTCTTCAAGTCGCTCCTCCAGTAAACCTTCATCAAGCGTTGCACCAGCCACCGCGTCTACTTTGGTCGCTTCCATCGGCGTGGGCTTAGGTCTCCGTGGAGCCTTCCACGCCTTTTCTAACGCTCGCTCCCGTGCTTCTTCAACCTCCTTGGCTCTCTCTTCAAGAAGCTCCTCTACTTCTTTTCTTGCCTCGTCAGAGAGCTTCTCCACCTCGATTGCGACCTTTTTAACGCCTTTCACTTCATTGGCCAACGCATCCAGGTCGATCTCAGGTTCACCGTCATATATTTTAAGAAAGGTGGGGGTGATGACGGACGACAACTCGTTACGAATGATGGCATCAGCCAGCATGTCTTGCGTGTCATGATCGTACTTCATGAGGTAGCTGGCTTGCGACTCCACCAGTGACGTGGCATTAAGCAGTTCTCGTACGTGATTGGAGAGCTTCCGTGACTTCGATGTCCATTGCAGAACCGTCCCATACGGCGTGTCGATGGAATCAGCCACGCTCTTAATCGTGGGATACCGCTCGACGTATTTTGCTATCAACGCGTAGATGGCGTCGCCCTTCTCCGCGTCGGTCAGGTCTTCTCGATGGGTGTTCTCGATCAACCTCAATTCCATGCACGTCGTGTCGTCCAACTCTTCGACGCGGGCAACGATCTCATCCATGCCCTTGAGTTGGGCGGCACGAAACCGTCGTTCACCGACGACTAACTCGTAATGGTCGTCTACCGGCCGCACAATTATGGGTTGGAGTAAACCGTGGCTTTGAATACTGTCTCCCAACCGCTCCAGAGACGCCAAGTTGAACTCCTGTCGCGGATTATCCCCCGTCACGACGATCTGTCCTATAGGGACACTCTTAATCTCAGCGATTCTCTTTCAGCTCCTTTCAGTGTTCCTTCACACAGAGATTTTTCTCACATGTAAGATAGGTGATAGTTTTTATTATGTTTTTCTTGAATCATCTGTTGGGAAGCCTTCGTTAACCGTTGAATTAGTCATTCCAACCTGCGTAGAAGAAAGGAACGAGTTGGCCTTTCAAAGGAAAATGAGGAACCCATTCTAGAGGGATAAGTGGTGACGCCGCAGACCGTAGCAGGTTCAGGACTTCTCTAAGGTACAGATAAGACGACGTTTAGGACAAGCTTGTGACTAAAATAGTTAGAATGCTTCCAGCTTCGTTGGAAGTCCCTCGTTCAGTTGACCTCGCCAAGGATGCCTCGTAATGAGGTATTCACAACAAAGGCACAAGACTTTAGTCTTCAAGGCAAACGAAAAAAGTGACACATGTTAAAACAAGATAAATATTTATAAAGCGTAGAAGGTTTAGAGGTCAGTACCAAAAAAAAAGTGCGTGAGATCTAAATGATAACCGTGAAAAAAGAAGTATTAATGGACTACGGATGCAGAGTCTTCGAGGCGGCCGGGGTTTCAGGCGATGAGGCGGCGTGGGTTACGGACTGTCTAGTCAGAGCGAACATGAAAGGCGTTGACTCCCATGGAATTCAGCAAGTTCCAGGATATGTAAGGGGTGTTCAAGCAGGGAGAACTAAGCCTGGTGCGAAGATGGAGATCTTGAAAGAGACTCCTGCAGTCACTATCGTAGACGGTTTTGGCGGCTTCGGGTACTCTATTGCCCGACAAGCAATGCAACTAACCATCAAGAAGGCGAAGAAGCTTGGTATCGCGTTCACCGGAATCCACAGACTGGGGCATATTGGACGAGTGGGGCGATGGCCGGAGATGGCTCTTGAACAAGACATGATCGGCATCGCTAGTCAACCCGGAGGCGTCTTTGTAGCACCGTGGGGAGGCATCGAACGCAAGTTACCCATAAATCCCATCAGTGTTGCCATACCAACAGGCCAGGGCAGTCCCTTCGTTATGGACTTTTCGTTAGGACCTATTGCGGGAGGTAGACTGTCCATCCTTGTGGAGAGAGGAATGAAGGTTCCTCCCGGATGGCTCATTGACGATGAGGGAAATCCGACGGATGATCCTAGCTATGGTGCGAGGAAAGGTGCACAGCTACCCTTAGGACAAGCAGGACTTGGGTACAAGGGGTACGCGTTATCTATGTTTCTCAGCGTTCTCACCGGACCCTTAATCGCTGCATATAACTTAGAGAGACATCGCCCTGTCGGCGTGTTTTTAGGAGTCTTGGACATAGCTGCGTTTACCCCAATAGATGAGTTCAAGAAGAGCATGGATGACATGGTAGCTGACATCAAATCATCCAAACTGGCGAAAGGCTTCAAGGAAATTCTAATCCCTGGTGAACCAGAGTACAATACAGAGCAGCGGAGAATCAAAAGTGGAATCCCCCTTGACGACGCGATCTGGAAGCGGTTAATGGATACCGCTGAGAAGGTTGGGGTCGACACATCGATGTATGAAGTCGAAAAGGGCGGCGTCGTGCTTCACCCATCATACACACTCAAGGACAGATACTAGCACAATAAAAATAAAGTAAGGGAAACCAATACCGTCGTAGACTGAAGCCATATCTCCAGAACCACTTCAGCTATCCCTTTTTTTTATTTACCTTCTCAAAACGATTCTTTGAAAAAGAATGTGATTTCAATTTAGTATTATGTATTATAAAACCGTTAGTTAGTTGTAGGTGCTAGCTAGGGTCACGACATACTTGTTTGGGATCTCGGGTATCCCATTGAATCGGTGTTATCCTCTTCACTTGTAAAGTCTCTACGGCTTGATTTGTAGACTGCTATGCCTGTTATGTTAAAGACTTCGTTCTTTAGCCAAGTTATCTTCCACCAAGCCTACACCTAAACCGGGTCTATTGGGAACATGAAGATAGCCTTTCTCAGGAAGCACTTGAGGCGTTATGAGGTCAGCATAGAGCTTCATCCTTTGAGGCCCCATGTTTTCATGAATGAGAAAATTGGGAATGGAGGCCATATTATGAGCACTTATGACCGCGTTTAAGGGACTCGAATAGACAACATGAGGCGCCACGGGGATACGAAACGTGTCTGCCAGGACAGCGACCTTTTTAATTTGAGTGATCCCGCCGTTGCGGGAGTGGTCAGGCATGATGATGTCCGTCGCTTGCAGCTCGAAGAGACGGCGGAAGTCCCGAAGCGTGTACCGGCGTTCCCCGCAACAGATCGGTATATTTACCCGACTTCGCACGTACGCGAGTTCTTCGTCGTCACCTGGTGGAAGAGGTTCCTCGTAGAAGAAGAGGTTAAAGGGTTCGAGGAGACGACCAATCCGAATAGCGGACTCCACATCTAATCTCCCGTGGAAGTCTAGGCAGATTCCTATCTCGGGCCCAACAGCCTCCCTCACCGCACGCACCATCTCGATGGCCTTGGGAACAAGCTTCCTAGGGTAGTTCATTCCCTGAAAAATATTCACGAAGCCCTTCATCGGTGCCCCAACCTCTTGGTTAAACACTGTGGTGAAGGGATCAAACTTCACCACGGTGAACCCCTGTTTCACTTGACGTAACGCTCCTTCAGCCTGCATCTGTGGCGTCACCTTCTCGGATTTTGCACGTTCCTCCCTTGGGATAAATATGTGACAATACAGCTTGATCTTGTCCCGATACTTCCCTCCGAGAAGATTATAGACTGGTGTATTGAGGATCTTACCTTTAATATCGAGCAAAGCACCATCGATGGCGCCGATGCACCTCATAAGCTCCTCTGGCGGCCATCCAAAGAAAAAGTTTCTATTCAAAGATTGATAAATCATGTCAGTGTTCATTGGATCCGTGCCAATGATAGCTCGTCCCATCCTCTCAATACTGGCAGCCCGAACCTTCGGAGCCCCATCTGCAGCTGCCTCTCCGTAACCCACGAGACCAGTACTCGTGATCACCTTTGCAAACACGAATTCTCGGGGAGACGCAGAGACCAGTGGCTTTACACTCGTTATTTTCATAAAACACCCTCAAAAATGATGGTGTGAGGAACATATTTAAGCCTAATCCCTAGAGTAAACAGCTCTACACTTCGATGCAGTCAATACTTTCCCAGCTCCCACCGCTTATTACCCAGTTTACGAGTCTCCTAAAAGACTGAAGTACACGTTTTTTGGTACCTCGTGTAAGGTACAGCTTCCTCGTTTGGCTTATCGTTTGTAGATATGGGTTTAAACTTCGTAATTGTGTTTCTGATTATTTTTTAGCATTCCTTTATAAGATAAAAGTGATTGTACCCTGTATAGGGGAAGAGGCTGGGCTGTATGGAGTCCGACTCCGGTTATCGCGAGAAGATGGATGCCCTAGATCTGATAATGAATGCCCTGAAGGACCATGAGAAGCGGTTGGACGAGATCTCCTATCGTCTCGAACAGGCGTTCGAAGAGGTCAAAACGGGGGAACCTAGGGAGGTCGAGGGCGCCAGAGAGGTCCAGCGTGTCGAAGCCCCGCCTCGAATGAGATCGCCCCAAGTTCTCTTTAGTAAGTGGAGTGAGTTCAAGGGTACATGTAAAGACGGGACGATGGTTGCCTTCGAGGTGGATGAAAATCAGTTCCACGTCTCCGTGCTTGTTGACAGAGACGTCTTCACATACAAGGAGACCCTTCCCAACACCACATTCAAGGTGGTGGAGGAACAATCCAGCTTCTCCATCGGTAGGGACACACTGAACCACATCGACGCATTAGACTTCCTCATCGAGGGGAAACTTAAGTGTGGACTGACCCTCGTGATCACGAGCACCAGAACCCTTCTCAAAGAAAACGAGTACCTCTTTGAACTGCGTTACGGTTTTAAGCCGGATGAGGTTAAGACATTTCTCTCAAGAGAGTTAGGCGTTCTAAAAGACAAGATCGTTGAGGGAAAGATCACTATCTAAACATTCTTTTTCTTTACTAAACCTATTAGGTGGAGTAAGACCCTTAATCTCTTCTCTTCATGAGAAAGAGGGGGATGTATAAAAAATAACCAGAGGATTGGGATACGTCTCAGTCAGGGTCTATAAAAATAACCATAGCAATGGGATACATCTCAGTTAGAACGAGTTCTTCTGTAGCGTACCCGTGCTCGCTATACAACACGACTGGATTACTTTTTTGCGTTACGCGCGTTACACTCACATTAAAAGTTCCAACTTTTAAGACAGGTAATATCGTGAAGTAGTCGCCGAGAACATGCTCGGAGTGTATCGTATCGGTGAAATTGTTGCTGTTACCAACGACATCGACCTGAAAGTCGTCTTGACCCTCATCTGAGCGGACGATGACTTCAAGCCACGGCCAGTTCGTTCCAGTTCCCCACTCTCCTCCTTGATAGCTAATGGGATTCGTGCTAGAGGCAAAGACATTTCCCCGCGCCGTCGTGACCTCAACATTGAAGACATCTTTGTCAGGGTCCTCCACGATTATCGTGAGGGTGAGATTCTCGACTGTCGCTTTGTCTGATGGATTGAGTTGGAGGGGAAGATCATGAGCATTTAAGGCAGCAGACACGTTCTCCGAAGTGAAAATGTTGGTTCTCTGCAAGTCCATGCTCATCACCCAGATACGGGTAATGTTTACGGCTATCGAACCCTCGTTGACGAGCAACACATTTATGTCGCAAGTTTCATCGCGCCCAAAAGCGTAGACGGTTAAATCTTCCATGCTGCGTTCCTGATCGGCTATGCCCATGTTGACAACGGTTGTGTCATAGTGGTTGTTGACGCTGTTCACGTATATGAAGAGCGGAATGATGGTTGTGAAGAGGATTCCAACCATTAAGAGCACGCCAAGGACGGTAGAGATGCCTCTCCTAGCTTTTTTACGACAGGTGGATTGAATCATAGACTTTATTCCCTCAAAGTGTTAGTCAGGATCTACGAAAATGGCCATAGAAATGGGTTGTAGCTCCGTAACAACGACAGTTTCTGTGCCCAGCTCAACGGGATTCATTTTTTGGGTTATGCGTGTTACTGTTACAGTGTAATTTCCGGTTTTAAAGACAGGAATGATGGTAAGGTAGTCGCCGAGAACGTGCTCGGAGTATACCGTATCGGTGAAATTGTTGCTGATGCCAACGACATCGACCTGAAAGTCGTCTTGACCCTCATCTGAGCGGACGAGGACTTCAAGCCACGGCCATCGCATTCCCGTGTTCCAATCCCCCTCATTATATCTAAGGAAATTCGTGCCAGAGGCAAAGACATTTCCCCGTGCCGTCGTAACCTCGATATTGAAGACGTCTTTGTCGAGGTCTTCCACGATTATCGTGAGGGTGAGATTCTCAATTTCCGCTTGGCCTGATGGATTGAGTTGGAGGGGAAGGTCATGAGCATTTAAGGCAGCAGACACGTTCTCCGAAGTGAAAATGTTGGTTCTCTGCAAGTCCAGGCTCATCACCCAGATACGGGTAATGTTTACGGCTATCGAACCTTCGTTGACGAGCAGCACATTTATGTCGTACGTTTCATCGCGTCCATAAGCGTAGACAATGACGTTTTCCATGCTGCGTTCCTGATCGGCTATGCCCATGTTGACAACGGTTGTGTTGTAGTGGTTGTCGACGCTGTTCACGTATATGAAGAGCGGAATGATGGCTGTAGAGAGGATTCCAACCATTAAGAGCACGCCGAGGACGGTTGAGATGCCTCTCCTAGCTCTCTTATGGTACGCGGATTGAATCATAGACTTTATTCCCTCTACTACTTCTCAATTCAATGGTTATGCTTAAACCACGCATGAGCGATACTTGTGTTGGCTCTAAAGTGATCAGTTCAATCTCACCAACAGATATAGATATACTATCGGAATGAGAGGAAATATTGTTTCCTCCGGTGACGCGAATCAGATCGATTGTGAGGTCGATCGGTCCATAGTTGAAAACCCAAATCCTCAACTCGGTTAAAGCATCGTCGACGCCTATGTTCTCAATGCAGAATCGCTCCTTAACCTTCTCGACGGACTCCATCACTTCTTCATAGTAGTTGTTCTGGATGACCGTGCTGGCGCCTGTAGCGACACCCCAGACGGTGGCGCCGATCACCAGGACCATGGCAGTCAGGATGATGCTGGAGATGATGGGTGATATACCCCGATTACCCCGTTTCCTTCGTTTCAGTTCAGCTAACCTCCTATACCCATGCTGAAAGTCATATTCGACATCACCCAGATGCCGGCTACGCCGACGAGCACCATAACTATCGAGTGTTTGAAGCCGGCTGACGCTCGTCCAGTCATGATTTTCCCGGCGACGATTCCCAAGATAAACGAGTGAAGCAACAGCGGAGGCAGCAGAATATTGAAGAGGTCGACGTACGGTATCGTGACGCCCATGAACGACATTCCGGTCAAGAAGTTGAGGAACATCACGGTTGTGCCGGTGAGTAACCCCGCGCCAATGTACGGCACGAGGCCCAACGGCATCAACATCGCCCGCTTTTCGTTTTCTAGCTGTTCCGTCGTCTTAGCGAAGTCTGCGAGGGTCTCCAAGCTCTCCTCACTGCCCCCGCCTACTTCAATGGTGTCGATGAGAAGATAGATACTGATGAGGCTCAGCCAATCCCGCACCTTCGCCCGAAACTCCTCGTAGATCTGGCGAATCGGAAAGCCCCAACTCAGCCGCAGACTCATCGTCTGCAAGTGCTTGGAAAACGCTTGGTAATCCCGACTCGATAAGTCTTCGATGCAGCGCTCTGGACCGAGACCACTCTTACGAGTCTCGACTAGGTCTCGAAGGAACAGGGTAATCCCGTGATGGAGCGATCCTTCTTTGCGCGCATAGTAGAATTCCCCTACGAGGCCGGGGAGGGCGATGATGGTCAGTGTGATTGCCATTCCAATCGCGGATTCGGTTCCGTCGGACAAGTTTAGCAGGGTCCTAATTGAAATGACGAGGTCCTTGGCGGGAAGTAAAAAGAGAAATCGTTCATCGTAGAAGGGTAAAACCAGCTGAGTTGCCATGAAACAGCCTAAGGGCAGAAACGCGACGAAGACGAGGTAGGGCTTCCAGCTTGAAAGAGGATAGCTTATCTGGGCCATGTCGCTGAGGTAGAGAAAGATTAGGGATATGATGGGTAAGATGACGTAGGAGAAAAGAATGAATTGCTCCGTCGAGATGGTTAACCCTGCTGCAGGTAATGCCATGCCTATGACGAAGATGAGGAAGAGTCCGAGGACGCCGAGGACGCCAACAATGGTGTAGGCCTCCATGAGAACCCCCATGTTTTCACCCAACGTCCTGATCCTTGCTGAGACATTCTTGAACATGTTGCTGGTCTGATTGAACAAGTAGTGGAGGGTGTCTCCACCAGTTCGCACCATCGAAGCGTAGCCTAACAGCAGTTCCTTGTACTCGTCTAACTTCACCACTCTAGCCGCCTGCTCCATCGCTGTGACCGGGTCAACGCCTGTGGACGTGACGATTGACTCGACTCTGGCGATCTCCTTCTGCATATTTGGCAGAAGATCCGTATGACGCAGTCGGAGTAGGCTCTCAAAGGGAGATATACCGCCACTCGTCATCACACTGATGTACATGGACGCATAGGGTATCTCCGTTTTTAATCCAGCGACTCTGTTTGACGCAGCTGATTTGGGTATGACGATGCTTATCAAAACGACTATTAAGGGGATGAGGGCGGAGATGGGAATCAATATTAGGCCGTTGAATGGAATGGATGGTATTTGTGGCCACAACCCCACCAAAGCCAAAATGATTAACGTTGTAGGGATTGTGAGTGAAAGCAAAGCGGCGAAGCTGATCATGCTGAAGTAGACATCGGGATGCACCCGCATGTAGGCGGCGTCTAAGTCATTTTCTAGCCCGTGGAAGACGCGGGATAATCTCTGACCCATCCGGCTGAAGTGGGCGTAACAGAAGTCACGAAGTTCCATCGTTCAAAAACCACCAGGTTGAGGATCTTTACTCCTTTCGAAGGCTTCAGCGTCACCTCGATACGTCCAGATCGGGGTAATCGTTTTTCCCTCCAACCGTATTAATGGGTTTCAATCAGCGAATACCTCAGTTGTTAACTTGATACGGATGGCTGTGGTTCGATGGGTGAGGTGCTCTCGTCGATTTTTCTCGTTCTCCTCTTGGAATAGTAGGACAGGATTTTTTCAGCGACATCCCTTTGGCCTCTGACGCTGCTCTCGATGATTTCTCGTATGTAGCGTTCTCGGACGTCAAGCTCCGTCAAGACGTCTTCAAAAGTCATGCTTTTGTTTATGGCTATCTGTTGGAGGTGATAGCTGTCCTCGAAGTGCGTGTTGAAGGTGTCGCTTTGAACTTCCCAGTTTGCCACCTCTCGATACACATCGAAGTCCTCGATTTCCCACATGGTGCGAATACGACGTCCAAAGGTGATCCCCCGGATTGGTTTCGGAAGTTCAACTCGGTGAATGTGAATTGCTGTATTCATCAAGGGGATATAGACGTTGGACACGTTCATCGGTGGAGAGGTTAAGCGCTTGACAACGTTTTCGAGGCTGTCAGCGTGGATCGTGCAGAGACCGCCGTGTCCCGTGGCGATTGCTTGAAAGAGGACGTAGGCTTCTTCACCTCGGATCTCGCCGACGACGATGTAGTCAGGTCGATACCTTAAACTCATCTTCACAAGGTCGAAGAGGTCGATTGACACTGTTGCGCTTGTGCCGAATTGGAAGCTCTGTCTGGCGTGAAGCTGCGTCCAGTTTTCCAGGGGCGGACTGATTTCAGGGATCTCCTCAACGGTGACGATCTTATCGTTCTGAGATAACAGGCTGAGCATCGCGTTGAGTAAACTAGTCTTTCCAGCTCCCGTGCCACCCATGATCATTAAATTCATCTTGTGCTCGAGGAGGAGCCAGAAGTACGCTGCCATCCGCTCGTTGAGGGTCCCCCGCTTGATGAGGTCAACGATGCTGAAGGGATCAGACCGGAACTTTCGGATACAGAAGGTGCTTCCCCGAGTCGACACCTCCTTCATGAAGGTGGCTGCAAGCCGGTGTTTATCGGGTAACATCGCGTCGAGTAAGGGTTTGGCTGTGGAGATGTGTTTGGTGCCCTTGTGGGCGAGTTTAATGATGAAGTCGTTGGCGATCTGCTCATCAGTGAAAGCGATGTTCGTAGGGATGCTCTCGTATTTGCTGTGCCAGACGTAGAGGGGGCTGTTTAATCCGTTGCAGCTGATGTCTTCAATGTTGGGGTCGAGGAACATGACGTGTAGGGACCCATAGCCTGCAAGCTCCCGGACAACGAAGTAGAAGATCTTCTTCCAGCTCTCTTCTGAAAACATGCCGAGGGAGCGGCGGTACCGAAAGGCTACGCCCCTCGCCCGCTTTAAAACGTACTCCTCCAGAGAAATATCCCTATTCTCAGGAGGCTCCAACTCCTTGTTAATGATACCCATGATCCGTCGGAACGATTCGTACTCCCGTTCGTTAAGCGGTTCCTCCTCTGCGATGTAGTGAAGTCCCTCACCGAGGTTAGGCGATTGCACAACCTTCACACGGGCGAGAGGACTCTCAATCGGATACTGCTCGATCGTGTTGATGGATAGAATAAAAGGATAACTCCCTCTCAACTTCTTGATAGAGACGCCCTTATCTATTTCGTGACCTGTTTCGTGATCCGTCTCGGTACTTGCCTTCTTTGAACCACTCAGCTTCAAACTGTTTAGGAGCCCCATTGTTCATACCTCATTTGTTTAATTGATGTTAATTGTAGCATAGTAAACCAAAAAAAAAGGGGAGAAAAAAAGAAGCCATTGTCTAGCCTTAGACCAGCTCGATCAACTTGGGATAGTCCATTCCGCCGCTGCTGTGAATCTTAATGTTTACCGTCGTCCCAGAACTCAGAGAAGTGTCAGGCTTATCAGGGTCTATATAAAAGTAAACAGTTGTAGAGTTACCGCTGGTGATATACTCCGTCGTTGACAAACTAGTTTTCCAATCGTTGTCTCCAACCGTAAAGGTTGTTGCGGCATATCCGTCAACTTCGACCTCATTGATGAAGGCACTGATCATAGTAGCGTCTCGTGTGCCCGTGTTCTTTAGTATCATCGTTATATTCCAGAAATAGTCTACTCCCGATACTTCTTTGTAACATACCGCGCTTTGTATTTCGATTTGTTCGAAGCGGGTGTATTGTCCTGCAATACCGCCCATCCAGTATGCAACGGCGACGGAGACAGTTATAGCGATGGCGACGAGTATGACCGTGGCGATGACGGGGCTGACAGCTCTGCGGCTTCTATTTTTCCGCGATTTCTTACGGGTACCCATTTATTATTCTTTTCCTCCTATTTTTTACTCTTGAAATATTAATTTTCAATTTAAATCGTTTATGAAGGACTATTCCATAAAACGTATCGAGCGTAAATATTTCTGCTGTAATCATTATAAGCCTAGATAGCATATCTGAAATGACTTAGATTTTTGACGTCTTACGCGGCAATTCCGTTTGATGGTTTAGCTAGCTAGTTAATCGTTGGATAGCGCCATCTTTTCGATCCGTTTTTTGGCAACTAGCTTGAGGTAGCTAAAATAGGTTTTAGAAACATACAAAAAGGGTTACTACCAAAAAATAATACGCAGAAAAGCATACTCGTTAAAAGTTGGGAACACTATCCGTCTTGGAACGAGAAAAAAGCATGACTTAAGACACGTCATTGTTTGTATTCAAAGAACTAGCTATTAATTACGTGGAGGAGGCGGGGGCAATATTGATCGACGACTATCGTTTTGGCTGCATGGTCGTTGACGGGAAACAATACACTTCAGATCTAATCATCTTTCCAGACCGGGTGTTTTCTGGTTGGTGGAGAAAGGAAGTTCATCAACTCTGCGTAGATGACATAACAGAGATCCTCAACGAAGAACTTGATGTGCTCGTGGTGAGAACAGGGTACGAAGGATTGATGAAGATCTTATCCGAAGTAGAAGAGCTTCTTCCTTGAAAAGGGAATAATCCTCATAGCTGAAAAAACCTCCACTGCTTACAAGACTTTCAACACTCTCCTCAAAACCAAGCAAGTGGTTGGAGCCTTTCACATCACCTGCTAGTTACAATGAGACGAACGAAGTCCACTACACGTTCAAGCATATCTGAGATTCGGCCCGGTTCATAATGAAGTCAATAATATTCTAGCCTTTTATTGATTTAAGGACGTTCATCCACATTTAAAATATGTTTTTCATGGGTGGAACCCCTCACTAGGGTTTCTCAGCCTTCTCAAACACCTTGCTTCGTTCCCTCCTGTTCATCGTCCTTAAGTCCGTTGTAGGCTAAACAATTTAAGGTGAGCTATATGCATGTAAAAACATAACAGTTAAGTATGGAGACGCATTGTATCTCCCGCAAAATACGTTGCTGGAGAAGAAAAGGTGGACCTCCAAACAAACAAACCCGTCTACGCAGAGTCACCGGGCCTCTGTGACACCTACGGAAGATGCCTAAACAACCTTCGCATCTCGGTTACCCAACGATGTAATCTGAATTGCTTCTTCTGCCATCGGGAAGGCGAAAACGTCTTCGGTCAAGAACTGACCCCAAAGGAGATTGCGGACATCGTGAAGATGGCCTGCGAGTTGGGCATGACAAAGGTGAAGATTACGGGTGGAGAGCCTCTTCTGCGAGGAGACATCGTTGAAATCGTCTCACGAATCGTGCTGCACGCCGAGGAAGTCTCCCTCACCACCAACGGCGTCTTGCTGGAGGGGAAAGCGGAGGCTCTGCGAAGTGCGGGGCTGCAGAGGGTAAACGTGAGCCTCCACGCCATGGATCCCCTCACCTTCAAGAGGGTAACGGGTCATGAAGGACTTCGACAGGTGGAGAGAGGGATAGCGGCTGCGTTGGAAAACCATCTCGATCCGGTGAAGGTAAACATGGTCGTGTTAAAAGGAATTAATGACCATGAGATCCATCAAATGATCGACTTCACAGGCCACGTGGGTGCCATCCTACAGTTGATTGAGTTCCAACCGGTCCAAAACGATAACTGGAATCCGTGGAACCGATTCCACTGCGACCTGAGTGCCATTGAAGGGTGGCTCGAAGAGAAGGCATATAAAACCCAGGAACGAGTGATGCATAGACGGAAAAAGTACTACCTCAAAAGGAACAGCGGCGTCGCGTGCGTCGAGGTGGTGAAGCCCATGCATAACTCAGAGTTCTGTCGCAACTGTACGCGGCTCCGGGTCACGTCCGACGGGAAACTCAAGCCCTGTCTCCTCAGAAACGACAATCTGGTAGACGCAGTTACCTATGTAAGGGGTCGGAAAAATTTAGAGGGTTTGGAGAAGGCTTTTCGCAAGGTTGTTACACTGAGAGAACCCTACTGGAAGGACGTCGAAGCAGAATGAGAAAGGAGCTTGCAGTAATCACGTAAACAGGTAACGAAGCCAGCCATCTGCATTTTTAACTCCTAACTCTATGCTCATAATCGCGTGCTTTTGTGGCTATTTCCGTAGCAGAATTGGGAATACATGTAGTAGTTGTATTGAAAAAGAGAAGAGATGCTCTAACACAAGAAGCTGGCTGATATCATTGGGCAGCGTCATCCGTTATAGGATTGCCATCTCTGTTGCAAGTTGGGGTCCTGCACCGTTTCCATGATGTAGTCGGCGAACGCGGCTCCGGACGCGCCGTTGGAACGGCCGGTGACAGCCAGCTTCTTTTCGTACAGGCTACAGATGTCCAGAGCCATCTCCAACCTGCTGGCTTTCTCGTCGAAGCCAATATGTCGGAGAAGCATGGCGGTGGCCCGGATGTTACTGGAGGGATCAGCGTAAGCTGCCCGCCCCTCCTGCACCATCCTCGGCGCGCTTCCATGAATGGGCTCAAACATGGCGTATCGCTTCCCGATGTTTGCGCTGCCCGCGGTGCCTACCCCGCCTTGGAACTGGGCAGCCTCGTCGGTTATGATGTCACCGTAGAGGTTGGGTAGCACGACGACGCGGAAGGAAGTTCGTCGATAGGGATCCACGAGTTTGGCGGTCATGATGTCGATGAACCAGTCGTCCCACTCGACCTCAGGGTACTCCTTCGCGACCGCTGCAGCCACCTCGAGGAATTTGCCATCCGTCGCCTTCACGACGTTGGCTTTTGTAACCACCGTCACCTTATTGAGGTCGTTTTTCTTCGCGTAGTCGAAAGCCAGCCGGATGATGCGTTCAGCGCCGGGGGTAGTGATGACCTTGAAGTCCACTGCGAGGTCGTCGGTCACATCGAGGCCTTGACTCCCCAGCACGTATGCGCCCTCGGTGTTCTCTCGGAAGAAGGTCCAGTCGATTCCCTGATCCGGTATCTTCACGGGTCGGACGTTGGCGAAAAGATCGAGTTCCCGTCGCATTGCGACGTTGGCGCTCTCCAGGTTCGGCCAAGGATCACCCTTCTTCGGCGTCGTCGTGGGTCCTTTCAGGATCACATGGCATTTCTTAATCTCTGCAAGGACTTCATCGGGAATGGTCTGCATCGCCTTCACCCGGTTCTCAATGGTGAGTCCTTCAATCGCACGCAACTCCACCAACCCCGCTTTCACATCATCCTGGAGAAGGAACTGGAGGATACGCTCCGCATGATGGCAGATCATGGGGCCAATGCCGTCACCCCCGACGATACCGATGATGATGGGTTGCACCTGCGTGTAATCGATCCAGTCCTCAGCGGCCTTCATCGCCTCAACACGAGCCAGTTGCTCGACTAACAGGTCACCGAAATGTTGTTTTGCGCGTTCAATTGCGTCTCGCTGATCGGAATCCGGTTTTCTCTCTTGAGTTCCACTCATCGCATTCACCTATCGAAATCATTTGAAACGAATCGAATGTTCTCCCAGACATGTGCTTCAGGGAGTCGATTCAAACACGTCTTGTTTGAGCCCTCATTAAAGTTAAGGGTTGAATAAAAGGTTTCGGAAGATCTCACGACGTCCACCCTCACCTAATTTTGAATGGTATGAGGAGCCCATGAATTCCATCACTCCAGTCCATCTCCATTAAGTTTACCTGGTGTCAGCGAGCAAGCTAGCTAGTTACGACCAAGCCCTCCGTCTCCACTAAAGGGAGCCCCCTACGGATTGCAATCAGGATTTATATGTGAGATGAACGGATGATTGTAAGGAAGGTGATAATATGCCAAGATTATCCGCAGAACAACTTCGAACAGTAAGTTCCTCGATATTCAAAGCCCTGGGTACCCCAGAGAAAGACGCAGAAGCCGTGTCCCAGTTGCTGGTTGAAGCGAATTTATCAGGCTTCGACAGCCACGGCGTGATTAGGCTGCCCATCTATGTCAGAGGCATCAAGATGGGCGCTGTCAAGCTTGGCGCTGAGATATCGATCGTGGAAGAGACCACGTCCACCGCGATCGTCGACGGCGGTTGGAACTTCGGGCAGGTCGTGTGCACAAAAGCGATGGACATCTGCATTGAGAAGGCGAAGAAGAACATTGTAGGTCTCGTAACCGCACGCAACTGTCACCACGTCGGTCGCTTGAACGTCTATGCTGAGATGGCTATGAAGCAGGATATGATCGGCCTGGCGAGTGTCAACTCCACCAGCTCTGTGGCTCCTTTCGGCGGTAAAACGAGGCAGCTCGGTACAAATCCCCTGTGCTTCGCCATACCTGCTGGAGAGGAGGCCCCGATGGTGCTGGACATGGCGACCTCGGTCTGGGCTCGGGGTAAGGTGATGGTCTACCTTGCCCGAGGTAAAGAGCTTCCTGAAGGGGTGTTACAAGATTCAGAGGGGAACCCCACCGTGGATCCAGCACAGTATTTTTCGGGGGGAATGCTTCGACCCTTAGGCGGTCTTATGGGTTACAAGGGATTCGGCCTCTCACTTCTGGTTGAGGTTCTAGCAGGAGCTCTGGCGGGAGCCGGTTGCTCGAACAGCGAGGAGTATCGCTCCCGACCCTTCTACGGGGGCAACGGCGTCTTCCTGATGGCCATCAACGTCGGCAGGTTGACCGACATCAACGCCTTCAAGAGCAGGGTCGATGACCTCTTCAGAACGATTCGGAACTCGCCAACTTCTCCTGGCTTCGATGAGATCCTCATACCTGGTGAACTAGAGCGGAGGACTCGTGAGCAACTCCTGCGTGATGGAATCTATATCGAAGAGAAAACGTGGAGTGATATCGAGGGGTTGTGTAGAGAGCTGAATGTGGCGATCCCCTAAACGGTAAAACGTGTATGAGAGAAGTGCCTTCTGCTAGTTAGAATGTGATGCTGAGACCTTAGCTGCGTTCAAGCCTTGCTAGCTAGCCTTCCTATCCTCCATCTCATTCAATCAGGGTTAGAACGTCGTCTATAATGTAGGTTTGGAAGTCTTCCATGGTGCTCTTGCTGAAGAGTGTGACTACGCAGTTCCTGGTGATCCCGACCACGATTCCACGCTTCTGCACCGCGAAGACGACGTACCAGATTGTCCCGTGGTCGAGGTAGTCGTGGTAGAGCTTCGTGTCGGCGAGACCCGATCCAGCTAAACAGAGCTTTTCGACGCTGGGGATGTCGACGTTATCGAACCAGATGAGCTTGGTCGCCTGTGGATTGGACTCATGTAATTCCCTGAGGACTTCGTTGGAGAACTTGACCTCGAGAATCGCCCAAGGTCGGGAAAAGAGTACCTCGCTGAGCTTGTTTGCCACATGACTTGTCAACAGCTTTTTTACGCCACGTGCTACAGAGGGAGCAGTAACGACCAGGAAGGTCTTCTCCTTAAACGGTTTTATCCAAAATGGAGCCTCCTCGGTAATCGGGCTTTCAACAACCTCGCGTCGGTACTGGCTGCTACGTATGAAGTCCTTGCTGAATACCCCGGAGATTAAGTCACCTTTCACTTCCACATCTAAGATCTCGGTGACTAACGTTATGTTTTCGCCCTCCTCCAGCTGGTAAGGCTCCTCTTCCCGGAACTCCTTTAGCTGCGTAGACATGAGTTCCACGTCAGCGTCGTCTTGTATCTCAAAGATTTTAGCGGGTAAAACCAAGGTAACCACTATTCTGGTAAGTAAATCATAGACTCCACTTTTAAACTTGATTAATTTTAGCATAAAGGTGGTTTTACAGACTCCGATTCGCAGACTCGTAGACAAACAATAACTCGTAGCTGCTACAGAAGAACGTCATTTAATATATACCAGCTATTTGTTTGAAAGGGCGTAGCTAGCTGTATAAAAAGAAATCTTAATGTGAGAGCGTGATTCTTCATGTTCTCGATCATGGGATTGACTGGGGAGGAATAAAAAATTAGAGTGACGGTAAAATTCTTCGCCTCGTACCGCGAAAGTAAAACATGTTGAGGAACGTCATTGTGTTTTACCGCGAAGTGATCGATGAGGACGAAGAAGTTTACGAGTTACCGAGTGGGGGAAGCCTGAAGAGCCTGCGAGAACTGATCACGGTATCTCACCCAATACTAAGAGACGTTGAAGACGCCATGCTCGCGTCCGTAAACGAAACCTTCGTCGACGACGAAGAGGTCGAGTTGAAGGAGGGCGATGTCGTCGCGTTCTTCCCCCCGTTAAGTGGTGGATGAAGAATGATAGAGATAACGAGTGAAGACTTTTCAGTTGACGACGTGCTTCGAAGCATGAAGGAGCGGACGAACGGCGCCATCGTCTCCTTCACCGGTATCGTCAGAGGCGAAAACGAAGGGAGAACCGTGGACCGCATTGAGATCCAGGCCTACAAGGAAATGGCCCTTCGTCAACTGGAAGACATTCGAAAGGGAGCCCTACAGAAGTTTGGCGTCAACCACATCACAATTATCCACCGGGTTGGCGTCTTAGAGGTCTCGGATAACATTGTGTTGATCGCGGTCGGAGGAGCGCACCGCGATGAATCGTTTAAGGCCTGCCGTTTTGTCTTGGAACAGCTCAAGGCGAAGGCCCCCCTCTGGAAGAAGGAGTTCACTACGGATGGAAGCTATTGGGTGGAGGACGAGAAAAAGTGAGTGACGAGGTGGAGAACCTCCTCAAGCCCGTGGAGATGGTGGACGTGAGCCAGAAGCCCGTCGTCGCTAGACGGGCTGAAGCGATGGGAGTGATACGACTTCAACCCCAAACAGTGGACGCCATCAGGTTGGGTCGAGTAACCAAGGGAGACGTTTTGGCGGCAGCAGAGATTGCTGGAATTTTATCCGCGAAGCGGACGCCGGAGATCATCCCCCTCTGCCACCAAATACCCCTCTCCCAGGTCACACTCTCCTTTGAGGTGGCTGAGGACAGCATCACGGCTAGATGCAGCGTCTCAGCAAACTATAAGACGGGAGTGGAGATGGAGGCATTGGTGGGAGTAGCCACCTCCCTCTTGACGATCTGGGACATGGTTAAATACCTCGAGAAGGATGCAGAGGGGCAATACCCTCACACGAGGATACGGAATATCCAGGTGACCGAGAAGTGGAAGGACGAGGAATGACACAAGAACATCCACGAGATCAGGACGCTTCGACGGGATTTGCCATCTTGATCGTGAGTGACTCCCGCACGGAAGCGAGTGATGAATCGGGTAAACTTGCGAAGAAGCTACTTACACAAGAGGGACATCACGTAGCGGCGTATAAGATTGTGAAGAACGATAAGGCCGCGATTCAGACCGCTGTGATGACCTTTCTCCGCGACGAGCGAATCGGCACAATCATTACGAGCGGAGGAACCGGGATCAGCAGCCGAGACGTAACGGTCGACGTGATGTCAGGGCTGTTCGAGAAAACCCTCCTCGGCTTCGGGGAGTTCTTTCGAAGGATCAGCCGCGAGGAAATTGGTGACGCAGCCATGATCAGCCGCGCCACCGCCGGAATCATCGATGGCAAGGCGATCTTCTGCCTACCCGGATCAAAGAACGCCATGGAATCGGGCTTAACGAAGCTGGTGTTACCCGGTCTGGGACATCTCCTCTGGGAGGCCAACCGATGAGTGAAAAGACGCCCTTCAAGCTCCTCATATCCCATGAGGAAGCAGTGAAAATCATTTTGGAGCGCGTGCAGCCCATCGATCGGACGGAATGGGTGTCCCTCGACGAGGCCTCTAAGCGGGTATTGGCGGAAGACCTGGTCGCGGTCCGATTCGTCCCACCCTTTGACCGATCGGCGATGGACGGCTACGCAGTGAAGGCCGAGGACACCTTCGGAGCCTCCTCCTTCAACCCGAAAACGCTGGCGTTGAGGGAAGTCGTGTACGCTGGAACCGTCCCCCATGAGACACTGGAAAGGGGGGACTGCACGCAGATCGCCACAGGGTGTCCGCTGCCAGAAGGCGCGGACGCCGTGGTCATGGTTGAGTTCACTGAGAAGGACGGCGAACAGATCAAGGTGTTGAAGCCCGTGTATCCGGGAGCAAACATTTCCCGGAAAGGCGAAGACATTGAAGAGGGCAAGCTCGTTCTGAGCGACGGGAGCTACCTCACATCCGCGAAGGTCGGCGTCCTCGCCGCCCTCGGCCGGGAGCGAGTGAAGGTCTACGAGAAGCCTCAGGTTGCGGTGGTTCCTACGGGGAGCGAAGTCTGTGCAGTGGGGACGAAGCTTGGAGAGGGCCAAGTCTACGACATCAATTCCCACACTCTCGCAGCCATCGCGTCGGAGAATGGAGCCAGCGTCACCCGATTCAGCATCGTGCCAGATACACGCGAGGCGTTAGAAGGAGCGATAAAGGCCTTACGGGACCAAGACCTGATCGTCGTCGCAGGCGGGAGCTCTGTGGGTGAACGGGATCTGTTGAACGGCATAATAGAACAGCTGGGCACCGTCCTCTTCCACGGCGTCCAGGTCAAACCGGGGAAGCCCACCCTCTTCGGGGTAGTCGAGGAGAAACCGGTCTTCGGCATGCCGGGGTACCCCACATCCTGCTTGAGTAACGCCCACCTGTTTCTCATCCCCGCCCTTCGAAAGCTGGCTCGGCTTCCCCCACGGAGAGAAGAAGGGGTCAAGGCACGGCTTGCGGAGCGCGTAGTTTCCTCGTCAGGGAGAAAACAGTTTCTCACCGTGCAGGTCAGGGATGGAGTCGCCTACCCCGTGTTCCGGCACTCAGGAGCCATCACGAGCATGGCGGAGGCTG
>JAOZHB010000031.1 GCA_026015035.1 Candidatus Bathyarchaeota archaeon
TTTAGAGAACAGATATATGCGTTTTAGAGACGCCTAAGAAGGCATTTTTACTGGGTAAACAAGGTTGTTTCCCACAAAATACTATATATTGAGTCAAAATTGTCACCCAAAGCCTTAAATATCGAGTAAAAAGGATAAATTAGCACATCACCAAAAAAAAGGAAAAAAAGGTGTTAATGTCAATGTCAATAAGCATACAATCTGGAGCGGGATGGATAGCAATATTCTTCATTGTAGCAATCATAGACGTAATTTATCACAATAGAGGAGCAGCATCGGGTACAATGAACATGGAGCTGAGAATGTTAGCCCCTGTTGAAGCCATATCGGATGGCATCGACAGGTGTAAGGAGATGGGGAAACCCCTCTACATGACAATAGGGTGCTATGCACAGCTTTCAGGTCAATACGCGCCGATGACCATATCCGCGATCAACATACAACGATACTCAGCGAGGTTGGCAGTCAGAAGGGATGTCGAACCTTGGTTTATGGTTCCAATGATTCCTGAAGCTTTACCATTGATCGATGGAGTCTACCGCGAAGTCTGTGTCGCTGAAGGAAAACCAGAAGCCTACAAACCAGAAAATATACAGTGGTTCGGTCAACTAGAAGCTGGGTACTCCACAGGTGCTGCGGGAATCGCCGCTCGGATAAGAGCTGGCACCGCCATTTGCGCAGGCGCCATGTCTGGAACCGGAGACATAGCCCCAACAGCAGCTAATAGGACTGTTGGAGCATTAATGATCGGGGGAAATGCAAGGTATACCCACCAAGGAGTGTATTCCATATGGTATGACTACACGCTTTGGACCAGCGACGTTTATGCAGCGGGGGCTTACTGCTCAGGGGATCCAAACCTTCTTTCGTCTATTTTGGCTCAGGATGTCGTCACATGGATGTGCATAATTATCGGTCTGGTAACTCTTGCAGTCGGTACTTTCACCGGCGTGGACTGGCTGGCTTTCCCATAGGAGGATGCGAAAATGACTGAAACTACATCAGTATTGTCCTCGAGGAGGCTCTATCAGAGGATAGGACCTCTTTTCGTATGTGCGTTGTTCGTAGGAGTGTTCATTGGTCAAACGATAATAGACTGGGATCCTTGGGAAACAGTCTACAGTACTATGCAGGAGACACAAGGCATGGTCAACATGATGGTGCAGATCTTCGCAGCATTTGTCCTGTTTTACGGAAAGGTCCGTTCTGTAGGTAGGTATCGAACAGAAGAGCGTACATTGTTGGTTCGAAACATAACCATTCTTGCGTTCAGCGCATTCTTAAGTTGGTTCTTCTGGAGTACTGGGGGACACGAATCCATTCAAGCGTCTACAGTTGTTCCGATAATACAAGGCTCATGTCAAAGGGGTCTATTCTTCGCTAGATATGGAATGATGTACTATTGGGTTCTTCGACGATTCAGTGAGTTCCGAACCATCGACAGAATAGCTCAGTTAGTCATGTGGTTCCTTCTTGCAATAAGAGGAACAAACGCATTAATCGTACCCTATCCCTTCTTAATCGAGTGGATAGACTGGGTTAGGTTCACACTGTACACTGGAGCTCTGAACGGCGTCTTATTCACTGTTGCGACCGGGGCTATCATAATCAGCATAAGAGCACTACTTGGAAGAGAACCAGGCTTAATTGAGATGGAGGTAACCTAGCAATGGATCCACTAGAAGTTTTGTGGGACAAGTTCTTAGCCAACCCTGAGAGAAACTCGAAGATCATGGCCGTCATCTTCCTATTCCAACTGATACCCATAGTCTACCCGTTAGGTATTCCGGTGCCATATACCGTGTTTACAAAAGACTGGATGGCCCTTGTAGAAGGGGGAACGATGTCATATGGTAGAGAGATGCCAGGCGTTCAACCAGGAGAAATAGTTCTCTGGGGTAACTTAGCTGAAAGCGCAGGTGGATACAACACTGGTAGGGACACATATGGCGTAAAATTCATGCATATGGTAGGTGAAAAGGGGGCTAAGCTGATCATGGCGCGGTTTTCTACAGGTTCTGGACCAGTGTTTCTGGACTTGATCCGACGATACTTCGATACAAACTATCCTGGCTTGATGGTGTATGGTGAAAACTACGTCATCAGCGAATACATGCCAGGTAGGGAAGCAGCAGTCAAATACTTTGCAGAAAACGTTGGTGACATCAGAGACATGTTCAATAAGCCAATCAACTCTTACCCAGGATTCTCACAAGTCCAAGACATAAATGATTGCCACTATGCATGGGGAACCATCGAACGTACTACGGATCACGACATATTCATACGACAATGGGGAACCGAATACCCCGACATAGAATTCCTCATATCTGAGTTCGTCGTTGCTGCTCCCTACTACGGGGGTATAATAACATGCCTTGAACAGGGTGGCGTTGAAGTACAGGCCCAGCTTTTCCCAAGGTACGGTGCGCACTTTGCAGGGGAGCAACTGGTTACAGTTGAAATCACACAACTAGGGATCTTAACGTTTATGCCCCTACTAATCTGGGGCTTCTACGTAAACTGGAAACGAGCACTCAGAGAAGGGGTATCACTAACGCCGAAAGTAGGAGAGAGAGGTCAATAGAGGTGTATATGACATGAGTGAAGTACTATCAATGGCGACATCTGAGTTCATTGCGATGATCGGGGGCATGTTCGTCATGTTAATGATCGGATCCCTTGCGTTCATAGGGATCACCCCCCTCTTCGCTATCGGTGAAGGCATTTACATTGCGATCGCTGCGACTTTCAACACATGGGTTCTCCTAGCGACTTTACAAAATAGATTAACCGCCAACAGTCTTCTCATAATACCCGTAATAATTGGAGCACTTGCATTTACTAGGCTGACCAAGTATCGTTGGGCCGCACGGTATACTATCGCCATCATGTCCGGTGTAGGCACCGGCGTGGTATTCTCTGCTTCAGTAAAAGCACAGATAATGAGCACAATCCAAAAAGTCGTCGGAGGAGTAATAACAGGAACTCCAGACCCAATATCTGCATGGGTGACCTTCATACCAATGATACTGACTCCCTTAGCCTTCACGTATTCAATGAAGTACAGTGGATGGCTCCTGAAAGGACGGGGACGACATCTATTCACGGCAGGTCGTACGTTCTTCATGATCTTCGTAGGCGGAAGAATGGGAGAGCTTGCAGGGACCAGTCTAATGGGCTACATAGGCGGTGTCGGAGTCATGTATCTCTACAGGCCAATAACTGCACTAATGGACGTACTCTCAGGCGCCATAGTATTAACATAGCGTAGACATAGGATTGAAAAAACGAACAACAGATACATCCCATAATCCCCTTTTTTTTTAAATTTTTTCTTTGATTATGTTAACATCGAAAACCTTCATCGTTAGGTGACACGTTTCTTGAAAAAGGTGGTCTTGGTCTACCCGCCATATCACTTCAAACCACCAGTATGGCCCTTTTCAAGACCGACACTAGTCCTCGCCCACCTCTATGCTGTGTTGGAAAAAGCGGGGGTGTGCGACTTAGACGTCATAGACCTTGACTTGGAATTCGACCACTGTGACGAAGGCGTTGGTCACTTCCTAGCCAAGGCTGAAGAGCTCGTGGAAAAGACACGACCTGACGTGATTGGTTTAAGCTGTAAAGCAGCCCAATTCCCTTTCGCCGCACTCTTTTCAAGGAAGTATAAGCAGTCCCACCCAGAAACAAAGATCATTATGGGCGGGTGGATGCCAACGCTGGCCCCTGACTCGACTCTTCGACTATCTGAGTGCGACGCTGTTATTCGAGGTGAAGGGGACAGAAGCCTACCCAAACTGATCCAAAAAATAGACGATGAACAGTGGGGTATAAACGGTGTCTCATACGTGTCACAGGGAAAACAACAGAAGATAATACACAACCCTAATTCAAGAGTTTTGACCCGGGAAGAGCTGGATACTCTGCCCCTTCCAAGATATGATGTCTTGCCTTCTCTGGAGAGGTATCAGCCAGGTCGCGTAAAACCCTGTTTCTCGGTACAAGCGAGTCGGGGATGTTCAAATCACAGCTGCATCTTCTGCTGGAACTCGACGAAAAACTGTGACACAAGCTGGCGTGCTCGGAGTCCGGAACGCGTGGTTGAGGAGATAAGACATCTTGTTAACAAGTATGGAACGCAGGTCATCTTTTTCACAGACGACAGCTTTGGAGCGGAGGAAGAGTGGCTGAAGAAGTTTACCTCTCAAATGAAAACAGAGTTTGCTTTTGGGGAAGTTGACTACGTTGCTTCCATGCGAGTTGACTCCGTGAACAAAGAGGCGCTTAAGGACCTTTATGAGAGTGGGATGCGAACGATTTTCCACGGAATAGAGAGTGGATCGCAGCGTTGTTGGAATTACTTGGGAAAAAACTATAAACCCTATGTCACAAAGCAGTACATCCTCGACTTGATAGAACGAGAGGTACAACATAGAATCAGTCCCATATGCTCCTTCATAGTCGCGTTTCCAGAACAAACAGAGAATGACTTAGATCAAACGATCTCCTTCTGTGAGGAACTTGCCATCCGTGGTTCTATATTCTCCCTCCAGGTATTAGCGCCAAACGAGGGAACAGCCTTATTCGACGTTGAACGTTATAGAAGTATGATCCAATCCTACGACTTGTTTAAGGAGTTCAATGAGTCTGAGAATCTCAGTCCGGAACTCCGCACTGTTTTAGGTGACAAGATCCACGAATTCGTCGGATATCTCCCAGACTTTAGGTTCGTAAAGACAGCCATACCCATCGATCAACTTAAACGCAAATATAATATTTTAGGGGAAATATGCTCCTATAGTGGAGCGATCAGAAGAAAATTCAAGGTTGACACGCTCTCGAGGGACGGTCGATACCTTAAACCTGATAGAGCAAGCAGAAGCAGATTCAATAAAGTAATCGATAAAGTTCGAAGATGGTTTAGATAGACATATATGAGATCCGGTTTACTTGACATTTCTTTAACAAGCTATTAAGGTAATATTAATATATTTGATTAGTATGCAGAAAGAAGGAAGGAAATGACATGTCAGGCGTGAAATCCTTTTTCAAGAATCTCTCAGACAAGATAGGATGGAATGTTCCCGAAATCGATATAACTCCCAAGCGGTCGGAGGAGATTATTGAAAAAATCGTTAATTACGCAAAACAATGGGATATGGAGGATATGTTTATCCTAGGCACAACATGGTTTCGACCCATGTCCGCTATCGTTGGGTATACTGTTATTCTCCCTTGGGCGCCTCTCTTAGACATGGTAGGAGTCAGCAACCCTTATGAGTATGTGGCATTTCTTTCCGATCACAGAAACATGCAAGCCCTTATGGAAAGACTTAGTGAAAAGAAAAGTACCTAAAAAAGAGATCTGAACGGGATGGAATGAAATTGTCGGATAATACATCAAAAAATTTGGACATAATATTGGCTACGGATTGTGGAAGCACAACGACAAAGGCCCGCCTCTTCAAGAAGATAGGAGATGAATACCGATTCGTCTGCACAGGTGAAGCCCCAACGACTGTCGAAGCCCCATTCGAAGATGTTACGATGGGCGTGCGTAATGCCGTCAGAGAAGTCGAGGAGTTAATGGGCGTTAAAATACTCTCCGAGCAAGGAATACAAATCCGTCACTCCCCAAAAGGACAAGGAGTCGACCTATACGTCACTACAAGTAGTGCCGGTGGAGGTCTTCAGATGATGGTGTTCGGCCTCACAAAAAGCATAACAGGAGAAAGCTGTGAACGTGCAGCTTTGGGAGGGGGCGCCATAGTCATGGATATTGTGAGTCTTGAAGACGGTGAGCCAGTATACAAAAAGATTGAGAGAACACGCCATCTGAGACCAGACATGGTCCTATTATCAGGGGGAACGGATGGAGGAAACATCTCAGACACCGTTCAAGCAGCAGAAATCCTGAAAGTTTCTGACCCCCAAGCCAGATTTGGAGAATCGTTCAGCCTACCAGTGATCTTCGCCGGTAACAAAACCGCTAGAGAACCTGTTAGAGATACGTTGGGAGATATGTTTGCGCTTAAAATCGTTGACAACCTCCGCCCAGCAGTGGAGCTTGAAAACACCGATCCAGCACGAGACGCGATTCAGGAACTCTTCATGGAACACGTGATGTCCCATGCCCCAGGCTACAACAAATTGATGACGTGGACCGACGTACCCATCATGCCCACGCCCCGAGGGGAAGGAACCATGTTCCAGACGGTCGCGAGGATGGAACGCATTAACGTGATCGGGGTAGGCCTTGGCGGAGCCACGACTAATGTCTACTCGACATACGAGGGTAAATTCGTTAGGACCGTGAGCGCCAACCTTGGAATGAGCTACAGTATATGCAACGTCTTAAGGGAGGCAACCTTAGAAAACATCCTACGATGGATACCTTATCCAATGGACCCGGCGACTCTAGACGACATACTGGCAAACAAAATGATCCGTCCGACAACCATCCCACAAACCCTGGAAGAACTAATCATAGAACACGCCGTGGCAAGAGAGGCTTTGCGGCTAGGTTTAAATCACCACAAGTTTCTCGCCAGGGGATTGCGGGGCGCGATTCCAGCCAAACTCCTCGAAGACACCTTTGGAGATACTTCTCTCTTAGCATCATACATCGACATGCTCAAAGTCGACCTCATAGGCGGGACGGGAGGTCTCCTATCTCACGCTCCAAGAAGAGTTCAAAGCTCGTTAATGTTAATTGACGGCTTTCAACCTGAAGGAGTGACGAGGTTAATCCAAGACAGCGTCTTCATGTTCCCCCACCTTGGCGTACTGTCAACCGTATACCCCGAGATAGCCTACGAAGTATTTGACAAGGACGCAGTAATTCGCCTCGGCACCTGCATTGCGCCAAAAGGAAGACCAGAAAATGAAGGAGATGAAATGTTAAGCATAGAATTACATATGCCCGACGGAAACATCAGGACTGAAAACCTCATTTTCGGTGACATGATACTGATACCGCTGCCTGTTGGAGAAGTCATTGATGTAAAAATAAATCCCAACAAGAAGTGTGATATGGGCGCTGGACCCGGCCACGAACTAACGACAAGAGTAGAGGGAGGAGAAGTAGGACTCATAATCGATGCCAGAGGCAGACCCTTGGTAACTCCTACTGATAAGGAAACCATGAAACGCACTCTCTTAAAATGGCTCACAAATCTAAACGCTTATCCTCCCGAGGATCTGAAGAAATATGCGGAGATGAGTGATTAAATGTCCTTCGCCTTCACACCCGGATTAAAAGTTACAAAGAGCACCATTGTAAAGAAAGAAAGGGTGCTGCCGATTACCGGTGAAGTCACCGTAAAAGTAGGAGACGCAGTAAAAGCAGAAACAATAGTAGCTCAGACACATGTTCCATCCGATGTTCACATGAGACCCATAGCATACATCGTTGGATGCGAACCATATGAGTTGCCAAGAATGATGAAATTCAAAGAGGGGGACTTCATAAAAGAAGGAGACCTAATGGCTGAGACGAAGTCATTCTTCGGTCTTTTCCACAGTTCACACTATTCAAAGCACACCGGTACAATAGAGTTAATCTCAGACGTAACCGGCATGGTCGCCATAAGAGAGCCACCAACTCCCGTTCAATTAAACTCTTATATTCCCGGAAAAATCACCGAAGTTATCGAAGACTTGGGCGTCACTGTAGAAACCGTTGCAGCCCTCGTACAAGGCATCTTCGGTATCGGGGGGGAGCGACATGGCGAATTGATGACCATAGCTGAACCTGATGAAGTCCTGACAACGGATCACATAACGAAAGAGTGTGCTGGAAAGATACTGGTAGGCGGTTCTCTAGTCACTGCTGAGGTCTTGAAAAAAGCATCCGAGTTTGGTGTAACGGGAATAGTAGTCGGAGGCTTGAGAAGAGACGATTTGAATAAATACCTTGGATACGAAATCGGCGTGGCGATCACAGGTCAAGAGAACATAAACTTGACATGCATCATCACAGAAGGATTCGGTGAAATGAGGATGGCTGGACACATCTATAGCCTTCTTGACTCCCACAATGGAAGACTTGCATCGATCAATGGCGCCACTCAAATACGAGCCGGAGTAATCCGACCCGAAATAATTGTTCCACTGCAAGACAATGCACGTGTCGACGAAGAGGAAACTTTAACGTACGGCATGGAGATCGGTACACGTGTACGGGTGATCCGTCAACCATACTTCGGAGCATTAGGCAGCGTCGCAGAACTTCCCATAGAGCTACAAGCAGTTGAAACGGAGTCATACGTTAGGGTTCTGAACGTCAAGTTAGAAGATGGACGAATCGTGACGGTTCCACGAGCAAACGTTGAGATCATGGAATGACGACTCCCATCCAAACGTACTGAGGTAAACCACACAATTTACCTTCCCTTTATTGGGAGGGTAAAACGTAGTTTTTTTCATTTGTCTGCATATTTTCTCCAACTCGCTTATCGATGATGCCTCCTCTTTTTTCGTCTTTTTTTTCCCTTTCGTAGCCTTGAATTGGTGGAGGAAGCTTTATGATTCTGTATGAAGGGTAGCTGAGTTTAGATTCCCAAAAAGTTTTTGTACCGTAACTTCAGTATAACGTGGAGAATACGTTGACGTATAAAGCAGACACACGTCTACCCTTAGAAGTTCTTGAGAAGAGTCCCTTTATTTACACTGGGCCTAGCCTCGGTTCTTTTCTGTTCGGAGCAATTCATGGAGCCCTTAATCACCACGGTAGACTGCTTACAAGAGTCTATCCCTTAACGGTGTATGAAGTAACTTCGAGCAAGAAACTCATTGATCGGATCTTCAGCTTGTGTTTTTTCTACGTCAACGATAACGACGAACTCGTACTGTTCCTAACCCATCCCTGCTGGCTAAACCGATCTGACCACGCCCCCCTCCTCGATTTCTTCCTTACTAAAGTTGATGAACTAGCAAAATACGGTGGTTGCACATGTATTGAAATGGAATTTCACGACGTCGCATCCTATGTCGCTTTCCCCACCTCCTTAACCCATTTTTCCTATGATTTACGGGAGATATCGGTGGAAAAGAATGATTTATCTCTCCTTCAATCCCGCGGATTTCAGGAAGAAAACACCATCCATTGCTACGAACAAAGCGTCAACGAAATCGAGAAGAGGGTTCAGGACGAATATACGACTTCTTCTCCCTTCCAAATAAAAAGCCTGGCACCATCCGAGTTTAATATGCTTCACGCAAAAACAGAAAAGTATCCTGTAAAAGCGTACACCCTCTCCCGCAGAGATCCCTTTCCCGCCTTTATCAACCCCCTCTCCCAAGACATCGTATTCGGTGCCTATACGCGAACTCGCTGGTTTCGTAGAGGTGAACTCGTTGGCTATTTCAGATGGACTCCGAATTTATTCGAGCCCTCCCTCGCGTATAAACTCCCGGTGCCCCTTCCATTCAAGTATGCCTTCGAGAATTACGAGTATACCTACGGGAAAATCGTCGACTGGGGCGTACGAGGAGATGATCCAAACGTATTCAGATCCCTCCTGTCGCAAACCTCCCACTCCATGAGGGAAAAAGGATATGAACTGTTACAAATCGGCAATGTCCACGACAACCAGTCAGGTATGAAAGCTGTTTTAACGCAATACGACTTCAGAATGGTTCACACAATCAAATTACTGCAGAAACAGGTGAATTAAGTTCCAATGGACATCGATTGCCTATTCATCCATCCCACGACGCACTTGAAAAAGCCTCCGCAGCCGACAGGAGTCGATCGACTTGCCTACCTCGTGTTACCGGTTGGAACCGCGGCTCTAGCGAACTTACTGGATACGGAAGGATATGGCGCCAAAATTATCCACACAGGCGTTGAAGAGTCGTATGACCGGAATTTCAGTATAGAGCGTCTTCTAAAAAAGTATGACCCATCCGTCGTTGGAATCGACTTACATTGGTACGTTCACGCCTATGATGGAATAAGAATTGCCCAGATTGTGAAGCAATCGTCTAACGCCTTTGTCGTGTTCGGCGGATTCACCGCGTCGTTTTTCGCTGAAGAAATTTTAACTCGATTTGACAGCGTCGACGCCGTGATACGGGGGGACGCTGAAATCCCCCTCCTTGAATTGGTAAAGCATCGGCTCAAACAGGCTTCTAGTGGAGACTTTGAAAAAATTCCGAACTTAATGTATCGACAAGGAACAGCATTAAAGCAAAGCAGTAGACGATACATAGCAGACGAGTCCAACTTAAATCAACTCAATTTTTCGAGCTTCGACCTCCTCAACAATTTTGATAAATACCTCCAGCTCTCTCTCTCCGTTGAATTAGGCCACTCCAACCTGAACCGGCTTGCATACCCCTGCCTCGGACGAGGGTGCTCAATGAATTGCGTCTATTGTGGAGGAGGAAAGGACGCCCATCAACTCCTTACCGGCCTCAATAACCCCATTTTCCTGTCAAAAGAGAAGGTCATTGAACAACTGGTCAGGTTTGTGGAAATGAAGATCTCCTCCATTTACGTGGGTTTTGATCCCGATCCCGAAAAACGAGACTATCATCAAGAGCTCTTTGCTATGATTCGAAAGGAAAAAATCGACATAGGCTGCCAGTTTGAGTCATGGGACATCTCAGGCAAAGACTTTCTAAAGGACTTTCGACGCACCTTTAATCCCCTCTACTCTTCAATCATCCACTCAATTCAGTCGGGCTCCGAGGAAGTAAGGAACTTGAACACAGGCTACCACTACAGTAATGAGGAGCTCTTTCGGTGGCTTAGCCATGCTAAAGAAGAATTGATACCCGTTGAACTTGCCTTCGCGTCAGGCCTCTCAGGGGAGACTGAAAAACACTTCGACGATACAATTAACATGGCGAAAAAGATCGTTGAAGAATATCCAATGGTACTGGACTTGTACTGCATCCCAGCCAGTCTCGAACCCTGTAGCCTTCAATTTCTCAACCCCCAAAAATACGGCCTCACCTTGAAATTTACGAGCTTTCTCGATTACTACGACTTTTTCAAAAGAATTTCCGAAGGGGCGCCCACATCATCCATTCTAGGCTATGAAACTAACCTCTTATCTGAACAACAGATTCTTGAATTAAGTCAACGCTTTTACAACGCGTTGCAACATCAACTGACAGGACGATCTCAAACCCAAAGAACCTAGCTAGCTAGGTAACTACACTTACGTTCAAGCTTTTCAGGTTCTTCGTCTGTTATTTCTCTAGCTCGAGACCGTATCGTATGCTGCTGGTGAGATCCTGGAAAAAGGAAAGGAAAAACCAGGACCTCATGCAGATAGGCGGGGATGTCACGCCTGAGTATAATGTCACCGTAAAACTACATAAAAATTATCCCGTACTCTTGGGATTATTTATCAGAAAATCGGATATAGATGAGAAATACTCTCATATTGTGTGGATAAACGTCGTCCACAATGGTCTTTGAGGATGGATGACTAGCTAAACTTCTAAAGGTGCGTATGAATAGATTTTACCTTCATAAACATATTATTAAGTAAGTTAGCTAGCACAAGCGTTCTCCTCATAATTGTTAAAGCTGGAGGAATGGTAGTTTTTTTCATCAGCAAGCTCGTTACTGATGTCCTCCAATGCGAGACTGTTCTACTAGCTAGCTACCTGGAGTGTCGTCAGAATCGATAAACCGCTTAAACGTCCACATGTGATTGCGTGCGCGCTCTATCTAATAAAAACGGGTAGAGGGCGTATGGGCGGCGTCACTAGCACCACTGGGACTTAAAGCACCCGCTCCCACTGATGGTCTACGTTGAACCAAAGTTTTAAGACGGTGAGTAGACATATCCCCTTCCTATCTGCGAGGGTATTGTCATGAACGTGAAATCAATCGCAACGGAAAACGACTTAGTTACCGCCTTGAAAGACAAAACACCATTTGAACGAGACGTGTATGTCGCTACTTTCAAGATCCCTAAAGGATGCGTGAGCACGTATAAGCGGATCGCTGAGAAGATAGGGCGACCAAAGGCCTATCGAGCAGTGGCCAACGCCCTCCACAAGAATCCGCTGTGGCCCGTTGTGCCCTGTCACCGCGTTGTAAGTTCTAACGGCTCCTTTAGTGGCGACAAAAGGGGAGCGGACGTAAGACGAAGTCGGGTCAAGCGAGAGGGCATCCCCGTCAAAAAGGGGAAAGTGGTACTGAGTCGTGACATCCTGTTCTAGTAGGTTAGCTAACTTCGATCGATGTTACGTAGTTTTTCGAGCCAGCTAGGCATTTTGAAGGAGGGTCGACTAAAGCTCTATTTGGGAGCATGCCTTATTATTCGGAGGCGATTACCGATGAGAGGATCACCGGCTGTTGAATACGCCTACAACGCCCTGACTTGTGTTATGAAGGCAAAGGAAGGAGAAAAAGCCCTCATCGTATATGATGATGTGAAGAAAGAGGTGGGCAGAGTGTTTACTCAGGCAAGTTTACACGCCTCCTTATACACTCGAACGATGCTCCTCAAAACCGCACCGAACACCTTTCGAACAGAGCTATCACCATCGTTGAAACAGGCGATCTCCGTAAATCCTCCTAACCTAGCTATCAACCTCTTGAGAGGTCCAGCGGAAGAGACCCCCTTTCGAATTAAACTCATCGCTTCAGAAACGAGTGAGAACAGAATTCGCTTGGGTCACGGGCCCGGTATCACCTTAGACATGTTGACAGAGGGCGCTCTCGCGTTAAGTTCCTCCGAATACGCACAGATGGACTTTCAAGCCAACACCATAATCTCAGCTGCTAAAGGGGCTGAATATATCGAAATCACGACGCCTCAAGGCACCAACGTAACCCTTTCCATTCGGGGGAGGGGGTTCTTTAAAGACACCACCATCACCCCGACGAAATGGGGGAACTTACCTACAGGCGAAGTCACCGTGGGCCCCGTCGAAGACAGCCTCGAAGGAAAGATTGTCTGTGACATGGCCATTGGCGGCATAGGACCCCTACATAAAAATTTGACTATAGTTTGTAAAGCGGGGCGAGCCATCCTTTTAGACGGCGGTAGTACGCGCGTTTTAAACAGAGTCAAGACGGCTCTTTCCACGGATGCGATGGCTTCCGTCGTCGGTGAAATGGCAATCGGCTTAAACCCGAAAGCCCGCATCGTGGATGAATTCGTAGAAACAGAGAAAGTCTACGGCACCGCTCACATAGCGTTCGGTCGGAACATCGATTATCCTACAGGCGGAGCCAATGATTCAGCTAATCACATGGACTTCCTGATGTCTGAGCCTACGGTAGTCGCCGTCTTTCCCGATGAAAAGATAGAACTTGTACGAGATGGACGCATAATCATTCAATCGACGGGAAAAAGCACTTCCATGACATAGACGTTTCACCTAATTGTATGAAAAACGAGGGATTTAAGAGAAAGTGACAGGGGAAACGAGAGGGCCCCGCTATCTACAGGCTGAAATCATATGAGACATCTACGCGTTCAGCCTCAATCCTTCAAGATGTGTCGATAAGGAACGTGAGAACCGTCGTCTCATAAGTCAGACAGAAGGTAGTAGCTAACTAGAAACCTGATATCCCGTATAGAGCTAGCTAGCTTGAATTATGTTTAAAGAATTAGACAGTTGGGAGCAGGACTGGGATCTAGTGACTTATGTGGGGTCGATGTTGTGTACGTATTTTCGGCTCCTCGCGGTGAACATCTCGATTGATTGACTTTTATCTGGTGTTCTACATTTTTGAACGGTATGTTCTAAAACGTAGCATTATAACCCACTCCGTTACACGTTATACTGATGAATAATGCTTCGTAAAGTGCAAAGTTATAGTTTCAATCTCTACGTCAAACGAAGTAAAATCCTCTCCATGGGAATCCTCGCGTTGATACTCGGCAGCGCTCTTGGCGTCACCCTGTTTAGCCTTGGTGGGGTATACTTTGAACCCATCTTCACGAATCTGGGGCCGCTTCAACGGTTTTCCTCGTATGAGGAACTGAAGGCCTTCTTAAACACGAGTTCCCAATACGTCCCGTGGGGTAGCTATTACCGGGACCAAATCACCTTCGACTTCGAGGCGACGCTCAGCATTACAAAAACACCCGTCCCCCTGGATTATTCGACGACAAACATCCAAGTCGCCGGCGTAGATGAAATCGATGTTGTGAAGACCGATGGCGAGTTCCTCTACGTTGTTTCTGGAAAGAGCGTTTTTATCGTGCGGGCGTATCCTGCGGAAGATGCTGAAGTTCTCTCCCGTCTTGACTTCAACAAAGCCATCAATGGCTTGTTTGTCAATACCGACAAGCTTGTGATCCTGACTGGAGCGTTCAACCCCCACCAAATCCGCTTCTTCGTGGAAGACGATGCTGTCTACGATTTACCTTCCACCGACATCATGATCTACGACATTGCGAATCGATCCACTCCCACCCTCGACCGGAACATGACTGTCAACGGGTCTTACTTCAACTCTCGAATGATTGCCGACTACGTGTACGTTATCATCACTCAGCCTGCCTACGTACGCGACGGCGAAGTGGCTCTCCCTGCCATTATCGACGATGACCGCGCTGTCACCGTCTCCGCAACAAACATCTACTACTCGAATGTCTCCGATTACTACTATGCCTTCACGAACATCCTGGCCATTAACACGCAAAACTCTGAGGAAGAAGCCGCGTATGAGACGGTCTTAACCGGATCGGCGTCCAACCTTTATGTTTCACAGACCAGCATCTACATCACCTCTTTCGGCTTCGAAGAGACGACGACCATTCACAAAATCAACATCGAAGCCGGGGACATCACCTATGTGGCCACGGGGAACGTCACCGGATATGTGCTGAACCAGTTTTCGATGGACGAGTATCAGGATTATTTCCGAATCGCAACAACCGTCCACACTTTCTCCTCCCAAACCCACCTCTACGTCCTCAACAGTAGCTTACACGTTGTTGGCGTCATCGAAGGAATAGCGCCCGGCGAAGACCTCCACTCCGCCCGATTTATGGGTGACAAATGCTACCTGGTCACCTTTAAAAAAATCGATCCCCTGTTCGTCATCGACCTGACGGATCCAGAAGCCCCACAAATCCTCGGAAAACTCAAGGTTCCCGGGTACTCTGATTACCTGCATCCCTACGATGGGACGCATCTGATAGGCATCGGGAAAGAGACCGTAGAGGCCAAAGAGGGCGACTTCGCGTGGTATCAAGGTGTGAAGATCTCGCTCTTCGACGTCAGTGACGTATCCCGACCCACCGAACTTGACAAGACTGAAATCGGCGACCGCGGCACGGACTCCCCCGCCCTCTCTGATCATAAAGCCCTTCTCTTCAGCAAAGACAAGCACCTCCTCGTCCTTCCCATATTGTTGGCCGAGATCGACGAAGCCCAGTATCCGAATGGCGTTCCAGCGTCGGCCTATGGCAACTTTGTCTGGCAAGGCGCCTACGTTCTTGACGTCTCACTGGAACACGGCATCACTGTCAAAGGCACCATCACCCACATGGGCGATAACAGTGATCTATTGCGTAGTGGGTACTACTTTGAATCGTCCTACGCCGTGAAACGCGCCGTCTACGTGGAAAACGTGCTCTACACCATCTCCGATAAAACGATTAAACTGAACGATCTTGACACGCTGTTGGAAATAAACGAAGTCGAATTAGCCTAACACATCTCAATCTTTTTACCTTATTATGTTATAATAGGTATTGCAGAGAGAAGCTGACTGGTATGACCAAGACCGAGAAAAGTAGACTTCACGGAACGACGTGGGACGTCTATCTATATATCTTGACGTCCCAAGAACCTGTTGGCGTCAGAGACGTGTGGAGACAGCTCCAGCTATCGACTCCTAGCCTCGCTCAATACCACGTCAACAAACTTCTTCATGACGATTTAATAAAAACAACCGTCTACGGAAAATACGAAATCAACGACGACCTCCAAATCGAAGCCCTCAAAAACTTCGTCGTTTTCAAAGGAAAACTCATTCCCCACCTCGTCGTCTACGGCGCAATTATAGCAGGACTCTTCATTTCCTACGTCATCTTCTATCCCATACGATGGGACTTCCGCGATCTAATCGTCTTCGCCGTGTGCACGATCAGTTTACTGGCTTTTCTGTTTGAGGCCTATAACCAGTATCGCAGCCTAGCGATCACAAAAACCGTCGACAAACGAAGCTAGCTAGCTCTATTGACGGCAACTTTGAATCTTGTCTAGTTTACTTCCTTACTGGGTATCAGGGTAATCGATTACATCACACTATTTTGGTAAGAAAATAATTTATTGAGCGACGTCTGAAGATATACCCACGCGAACTCTTTATATCGATAGTATAAGGAGACACTTAACGGATATACAACAAAAAATTGGTTCTGGTGATAAACTTGGTTGAAGATATTTACGCTTTTGTCAAGAAGGGGAGAACGTCGAGGAAAGGCAGAGGCTTCAGTTCATACGAGTTGAAAGAAGCGGGTTTAAGTATCCAGCAGGCGTTGGAGCTGGGTATACCTATTGACCCCAAGCGTTCGACCAGGTATGATAAAAACGTGGACGCCCTTAAAACCTATCGTATCATGGAAGCGACGCCTCGAGCGCATGCCATAGATCTCCGTGAGGTCAAAGGCATCGGTCAAAAACGGGCTGAGCAGCTGAAAGCCGCGGGCTTCGATTCTGTTCAGAAGCTGGCAGAAAGTGAACCTCAACACGTAGCGGAGGCTGTTGGCGTGTCCGGGAACAGAGCCGCCAACTGGATTGAAAGCGCAAAGCTCCTTCTATCTAGCTAGTGGTAACCCGAAGAACACCCAACCTCAGGGGTGGCGTGCGTGCTACCTCGGTTTCCTTCACTTGGTGCAATTTAGGAAGCCTAGTTTGGTGTGTGATTTTCAAGAGTTGTATCGACATCTCATGGACGACTATCTTATCCGATACTGTCAAAATCTAAGTTCAAAGGATTTTATTATGAAAATAGAGGATATGTCGAGAAACAAGAAAGGCAAACGAGTTTACCTGAATGATGTACAAACCAGAGACTTGATGAAACAGCTAAACCTATTCTTTGAATCCTATGTTCAAGTATCAAGAAAACGAGTTGGAAAAAAGCAGACTATTGAAACCCTAATCAATGAGGAAGCATCGCTATTCGCAAAGTTTCTAAGAGATGAACGAAATACATAGCGCGCGATCTAATGATGAAAGCAGTAATAGGAGATACAGGGAGAGCAAGGTAAATGGCTACGAAAGAAGAAATTGTCAAGATAGGATATAACAAGATTGCTCAAGATTACCAAGCTAATCGTGGTGTTCATGACGACAGAAAAGAGCTGGAAGAATTTGTGCGTCTATTGCCAAAGAACGCAAAAGTCTTGGACGTTGGTTGTGGTGGTGGAGTTCCCGTTACGAAGTTTTTGGTTGAATCTGGATTTGATGTTACAGGAGTTGACTTTTCTGAAAGTATGCTTGGACTTGCAGGAAGAAATGTTCCAGAAGCTAGATTCATCAAAAAAGATATAACTGAACTGGATTTCAAAAACAATTCCTTTGACGGTCTAACAGCCTGCGAATCTATAATACATGTTCCCAGAGAGAAGCATTCTTTGCTGTTTAAAAGCTTTCATAGACTAATAAAACCTAATGGAGCAATGTTGATTACCATAGGTAATAGTGATTGGGAAGGAACCGAAGAATTCTTAGGGGCTAGAATGTTCTGGAGCCATTACAGGCCTGAAAAGTCTCTACAAATGATAAAAGATGCAGGATTCAAAATCGTGTTCGACAAACAAATTGTGAGGGGCGAAGAGAAATACTATTGGGTCTTGGCTAAGAATGAGAAAGGGTCTAAAGCTAGCTAGCTTACCTTGAAGTTTAGCGCACGCTATGAAGAAGCATTGTTACTAGCTAAGTACCTGAGGGATGAAATAGGGAGTTGGATTTCAAGGAGTGGAATTCCATGAAAAATAATGTCAAGCCTGTAGCGCACGCGAATAAACATGCACTATTGGGATAATCATTCTTGAGATATGAGGACAAAACATATTTTACTCTTATTCACTTTGTTGGTTTCTATGGCTAAATGGAGATGCACCGTCTGCGGTTATATCTACGATGAGGATTTTATTTGGGAGGGCAAGAAAATGGTGAGGTTTGAAGATCTTCCTTCAGACTGGGCTTGTCCTATATGTGCTTCATCCAAATCAGCTTTCGTTTTGATGGAGTAAAAACGAGGGCGCGCAAACAGGTTTTCGTCGCCGATAATCCCCCACCCATCGATAGCGCGCGCAGTGGAATAGATGGTTATTTGAACGATAGTTATACCTATTGAGATTTGATATAGTTCATACATGGGTGTGGTGCAAACTATGGAGGTGCGGATAGTCAAATGTATTTGCTTTACTATCCTATTGCTTTTAAATCGTTCAGAATACCTGTAAAGTATTTTACTTTTCAATTTGTGCATACTATACCGGTGTGTGTGGGGATTAAATTTTAATCCTAAAATTAATTAATTGATGCTATGTCCCCACTCGACTCAAGCTAGCTCCTATTTGTTATTCCCGTTTAAGAGATATGCAAGAGATATCTAGAAATGTTACATTTTTAGTACGGGATAGTATTAACACAATGTAACAAATTACTTATCTGGAGGACGCGTTGGAACACGCTTAGGGATACTTCGCGTACCGTCTGTTCATATTACGTGAGTTTCCACAACCACGGAAAACATGGCGCTATCGTCTGTTCCCGTAAGATAGAGGTGACATGTGGTTCAGAAGCGTTTTGGTCAATGTATGCAGTCTAGCTTGGAGTATGCGGTGAAGTGCCACATACTGCCTGCGTGATGTCGAGGCTTCCATTATCGACGCCAAAAAAAGAGAGGGGAAAAAGAGGGTTGTTAAACACGCATCCAGGTGGCCCTCAGAAGCTCTCTGCCCGCCCTCAATTCCGATACGAAGTCTTTTCCCTCTAGAGTCTGCGCCTGTGGTTCGATGCACAGTTCGCCATCGTAGTTGATGTCTTTTAAGGCTTTTAATACGGAGGCGAAGTCAAGTATCCCTTTGCCCGGAGTAACAAAGGATATGAGATCCACTGCGGTGTTAAAGCCAACGACGTCGGCGATGTGAACCAGCTTTATCCTGTCTCCAGAGGCTCGGATGGCAGCGGCTACATCGAGGTCCGTGTATGCCATCTGATGTATTTGGGCATTAATCTGGAATGACGGAGAATTAACGGCCTCTACTAGGTCCATGATTTGCTTCGACGTATTTCCGACGTTGCTTCGGTGGCTTCTAACCAAGGCTTCGATGCAGACGATTACTCCCGCATCCTCCGCGTATCTACTCGCCTCCCTCCAGAACTTAACCCAGGTCTTGAGTCCTTCGTAATACGGCATGCTGGTTGGAATGCTTCGAGCTGACCCCCCAAAGTTTAAGGCCTCTATCCCAAGGGCTGCGGAAAACTTGAACAGTTTATCGGCGTAGTTAATGTTCCGCTTCCATTCCGCGGGATCGACCGTTACCATCCCGTAGTCTCTTGGCCAAATCATTCCCAGAGATCTAGCATCAACCCCACCCGTCTTCAAGATGTCCTCGATGTCCTCGATGTCCTTCGTGGTTAATGTCTCCGGGTTTATCTTCCACGTCGTCACCGGGATCTCAATGTACTTAAAACCAGCTCTAGCAGCTGCATCGACCGCTTCTTGAGGCGTCGAGGTCACGCTAGCTAACTTAGCTCCATGGATACTAATTATCATCTTCAAACACCACGAACGTCTAAGGCGACTAGGTTATTAGGCTTATCTCTCTTGGACATGGAGCACTTCAGCTCTTAGCGTGTACCGTATACGGAGGGATTCAAGCTACATCGTTGGGGCAATCATCACTGGTTTCTTCATGGATGTTTTTGCATAACCGCGAGCTTCTACCTGACAGCGTCTCTCATGTTCACATCGGGAGTTAGTAGCCGTAATAGTGGACTTATATGCGTCGTAGGCTCTTGTCGCAACACTGGTTTGGGTCAGGGTTTGAGTAACTCACTGTTTCTTGATTCCGACTAACACGTATAACGAGGCAAGGTTCTCATCGTCGGTCTCAAAAACCTGCTCTCCATGTATGCCGAGAAACAAATCTTCTTTACTTATCACGTAAAATCGGGACACGTACTCTCGCAACTCCTCGGTATCGGTGTGTTTAATTCTTTGAAAATAGTCACCCGGTCTTCGCACGTTTTCTCTAAAGTATTCCGAGCTAGGATTCAACATCATTACTAACAGTTTACCCCGGGGTTTGGTCACTCTCGCGATCTCCTGTATCGCTTTTTGATAGTCCTCGAGAAACTCGAGAGTGGTTACCGTGAATACGGCGTCAAAGATTGCATCGTGAAACGTTAAATCCGTTGCATCGCCTTGGATAAAGGTCTTGTCACTTCTCTTCCGCGCTTCTTCTAGCATGTCTTCAGAAACGTCTAACCCTATTATGTTGAGCGTGGGAAGATGCTGTTCAAAGGAGCCGATGCCGCAGCCGACGTCAAGAATGGCTTCGCTGCCCTGTAATTCGTTGTAGATGTATGCGGCTTCCTTTCTCAGTATCTGCTTACCCAATAGGCTATCACAAAATCTCACGAATTTCGCAACGTCAGCCTTCATGGTTGCCCTCTCTTGAAGAATCAGTATGATCCTGCTACTAGATTTAGGTTTAGTTAAGGGCTTTCCACACTTTTGCCAGCGATTCTCCTAAGACATGGATTTTAAATTCCAGGAAGTATCCGAAGGGTGTACTGGAAACCTCGTAGCCTTTTTGGGTTAATCTGTCTTCAATGGCTTCAAAAATCTGAGCCGCGTATTCCACGCTGGACTTGCTGTCGGAGAGATGAGCAAAAGAATGCAGTACAATTCTGGATCTACCGGTCTTTCTAGCGAGCCAAAGGATGTTCTTTACGGCTTTTCGGATTGTGCTAACTGTTTGTTCCTGATCTTCTCTCTCGACGTTTGCGAACACAACGATGGCGTCTTTAACGGATTCTTCTTCATCAGTGTCTATAACTTCTTTGAGGGTCTTCTCGTACGTCTTGTACCAAAATTCCCGTACGTTGAACATTAGAAGTTTCATGGCTTCTTCAACACCCTACAGTATATAACGTCGTTATATATGTTTTTCTCGAGCTAGCTAGATGTCTACTCCACGACCCAGAACATCAAATCAAAACGTAGAACTAACCGTTAAACACGCCATCATACAGGAACTCGGAAGCAGACGGAAACAGTCTGACAACGACATGTACGTAGTAGCCTGGAGAAGAATGTTACCGGCGTGTCAATGTCCCTGATTATTGCCTTTGTAGTTGGCAACGAGATAGTTGCTTTACGTTTTGTTGAAAAAGAAGGGGGGATAAAAAGAGGTCTATTAGAGGTAATCGTCGAATTCCCAGTAATGGTCTTCTTCCTGTATGACGATTTCTTCAAACATGCGTCGAGTCGCGGTGTCACCCCGTTTGAGGGCTTCATCTATGATTTGTCGGTACAGCATTATAGCGTCGTTTTCCGCAGTGTGACCCAGCTGCACGAAATTGTCGACGGTTTCGCCGACCTGGGGTAGCGGGTCGGGAACCGATACGGTCTCACCCTCCAGCAAGTAAATTCGCTCCGAGATCTTTTCCAGATGTTCCATCTCTTGCATAAAGATCTCTTTCAGCAAGTCGCTGACGGCTGCGGCCTTATTCTTTTCCGTGATGACTTCGAGCGCCGTCACTTTTTTTCGTAACGCCAGTAAATTGGCTTTTTCATGCTGATTCGTGTATTGAATTATGGCCGATATTTCGCTTGCTGCCGCTTTATTGAGCAGGGCGAAATAGTCGTCGGTGAACACTTGGCGCCACTCGGATATGGGTGACTCCGGTCCCTCCGGCTCATCGTCCATCTCTGTGTATTCTTGGAATTTGAATAGGTGTTCTTCTTCCTCCGCATAGATCTTCTCGAACAATTCACGGGTTTCCCAGTCGCCAATCTGTCCCGCGGCCTCGATGAGTCTACGATACAGCACAAGAGCCTCTTCTTCCGCCTTTGCACCGTTCCGCGCAAACTCGCTCAAGGTGTTTCCGATGCTTGGTTTTTTGGCTTTAGTGGTCGCTTCTCCTCCGAGATAGTAAATGCGTTCCATGATGGCGGCTGCGTGTTTCATCTCCTGAATGGCGAATTCCTTCAGAAATTTGCCCATGGCCTCATACGTGGTTTTATCCAGGAGAATGTTCTCCGGGATGACTTTACGTATCAACTTTTCCATCTTCGTGTGTTGCAACATGTATTGCACTGACACTTCAAGTTCCCGAGAAACGGCCTGATTCAAAAGATCGATGTATTCCGGTGTCACTTGGACAGACATCTGTTTCAAACCCCTCTTATTCTCTTAGTACTCGATTAATGATATATTCCTTTCCATTCTCTTCAGGTGGATGATTTCGTTTCGCTAATTGACTCTTTTCGCGAGTACATGAGGTTAGCTTGCTAATCATGTTGTCACGGATGGGATTAATCCGGTGATCGCAATATAGGATTTCTAACGTCTAGCGACCCATCATATGCTCTTTCATAGTACGAATTCAGAAGGTTATTATATACAACGACTACCAGAGTAACTCTCTACACTTTCGATCGTGATTTCGTTTATCCACTAGGTTTTCAGAAACGTAATAAGACATACTCCCCATTTCTAAAA
>JAOZHB010000059.1 GCA_026015035.1 Candidatus Bathyarchaeota archaeon
TTAGAGTAGAACCAGATATACAGAAGAAAAATAGTGCGGCGTAATCAAAGTTCTCAGCTAAAATACGAATAAGAAACTAGAAGCTTACGCTACGTTTCTACAACCAGAGCTTTCTTTAGCTAGCTATCGTTCAATTTGGACTGGATCAGACACCCGTAAAATCGTTATGTGGACAATGGATTTTTCTTCAATTGAATTGAAATATTTGTTCACTTGTTCTTCAAGGACTGTTTTGTCGACGTGCTCACCCTTTTCGATGGTTTCGTGTTCGTGTTTCTCGATGAAGTCCCCTATAGTCAAGGGCTCCTCATATCTCTCTAATAGAATAGAAGGCGTTAATATTGTAAGCTTTCCATTTGACTTGAGCACTCTGTGCCATTCCTTCAACGCCCGCTCCAAGTACTCCAGTTTAGGAAGACCAATTACGACCATGCAGTCAGCATAATCATTCTTTAATGGGATGTCATTGTAGAATCCGTCAAGGAAGAACAGGTTATCAAGTTTCAGATCTAATTCCAACTGTCCCGGCTTCACGAGAAAAATCTTGGCTTGAGGTAACCTACTCTGAATGTTAGAAATCAAAACTTCATGCATACGCGAGTATTTAGTCATAATATATACAATATTCTCATACACCTTCGATCCATCGGTGAACAACCTGACGATGTCATCAAAGACATTGACCTCGGGAAGAAGGCTCATCAAGTACGCTCCATAAAAGCCATGGACGGTCCGAATAGCTTCCAAGAGAATTTTATTAAGCGCCTCTCTCCCCCTCCTACCAAGCCGATACACCCTTCTTCTCGGCCCAATTCGACTCTTCTCCCATCTACCCTCAAGCAACTCCTCCCGCCTCATCTCATTGAGAACCCTGTAAAGACGACTCATCTCAACCTTAACATCCTCAGACAAGAGCACCTTATGAACCTGATAACCGTAGAATTCCCTATTCCCAAACAACCTTAGAATTATTTGCTTAAGATCACCCGTTTTCATACGCCACAACTCTCACTATATGATATTTAGTACTATAGCTAATAATCCTTATGTCCTTATTAGGTTCGATAACAATGTTATGGAGCAATGATGAGGTGAAAAAATGAAGAAAAAATTAATCATGACTACACTGGTTCTAACGATGATGCTATCGCTTGCTTTAGCTACAAACGTAGTCTTTGCAGGGGATCAAAACCAGAATGACGACCTAGATTTTGCAGGTAAAAGTGTGGAGCGAGGAACCGGGAAAGCCAACGGCTTAGATGGATGCGCACCACCAACACAGTCAGGTAGCCTTTGGGTGTACGTTCCCAGTGACCTATTAGATGCAATATTACTTTCACTACCTTTTCCCCTTCCTGAGCCAATTTCTTATTACCATGAATGGGAAGGAGGTCCATGTTGTCCGTCTAATACGCTGTCAGAACTTGGAAATGAATATCCTCTTCCCAATCAATGCTGTAATGGACCAGATTATTTCCCAGCACCACCAGTAGAGTCAGGCGAAGCAAGTCCAGGTAATCACTGCGTATGCTTTGAAATTAGGGGATATCCGTTTAGCATTCTTCCTTTTTAACGTAGGATGATAAAACAACATATCCCTTTCTTTTATTTTTTTTAGCGCTTTCTATCTAGTTACTTCAACTATCATCGCAACCATTTAGCGTGCGCTAGCTAGCTAAAACCTCTTTGCATACTCTTTTTCTCAAGTAGAGTATGGACGGACTAGTTCACGTGCGTTACCATCCAAAATTTATTATCTTTTGAGGGAAACATTATACGCGAGGTGTATTTTTGGCCCTTAAAGTATGGGGTGGACGTCATCTAACAAGAGAAGAAATAGAATCTTTTCTCAAAGAGGTTAAGATAGCAAGATTCTGCAGTCATAATAAAGACGAAACTATACATGCGGCTCCAATCTGGTTCAAATATGAGAACGGAAAAATCGTTATTCTTACCCCAGAGGATAGTCACAAAGTCAGAAATGTCAAACAGAACAAGAATGTTTCGATCCTAATTGACGCGGAAAAGCCAACCAGAGGAGTCTTGATCTACGGTAAAGCAGAGATTGATAATGAATTCGATTTAAAGCCTATGGCTATTTGGATGTGTGAGAAGTATATGTCAAAAGAAAAAGCAGAAAACCAGTGGCGTAGTACGTGGCCTCCATCAACAAATTGGTCGAAAATAACAATCAAGCCAGAACGCATGGTATCATTCGACTACAGATAAACCAGTAGCTAGCTAGCCACCTATAATGTTATATACGGTTGAAAAAGCTAGAGCTAGCTAGCTATTAACTTCTTATGTGGAGATGGAATAATGACGAAGAAGAGGGTAGATGCTCTGAACATACAGTCCGTCCGCGCGCGCGCTAGCGCTAGCTCTAAAGGAATTTCCGTATCGAATAACCGCTTTTAGGAAACAATATTTAGCTGATGCCCTCCTCCAAGCTGGCCTCCAACGAAGGGTGAGTGACATAGTTGTTGTATTAACATCAGCTGACATCTATACGGGTGGGTTGAAGTATATTTTTGGCTTGGCTACGCGTGGATCAGCGATGATATCCTCAGCTAGGATAGACCCAGCCTTTTGGAAGTGTATTCAAGACATCTTCAGGTACACTAGTGAGGGGAGACGGTTCTTCGAAAGCCAGTACGCAAAGGTTCTTGTCCACGAACTAGGTCATGCCTTCGGTCTATACCATTGTAACGATTGTGACTGCGCCATGCATTACTCCAACTCTCCCATTGAATTATATAAGAAAGGTGAGTGGTACTGTCAAAAATGCTTGAAGAAATTCGCATTATCATTAGCTAGCTAAACAATATGCATGCAAGTAGCGTGCGCGCTATAAATACAGTTATAGAAGCTCGCTAGTTAGCTAGCTAGCACGCGCGCTACGCTTAACTTTCAACATATCAATTATACACGATGGAGTGTATGCTAGCTAGCTGGTTTAGAAGCAGTCATTCTTTTTCCTCCAGTGCCTTTTGAATCTCTGGGTCCAAGAGCCAAGGACTTGTTTCTGATTCGAAAAATTCGATTAGTTTCTTAGAAGGCGGATCTTCAACTTTTAAAGCGCGCGCGCGCTTAGTTTCCATTCCACCTATCTCCAGCCATTTTTACCTCTTTGATACCCTTTTTATCTGCAAGGACGTTGTTATACCTTGCACTTTGTTTACTTCCGCAGTCGGATCCATAATCAGCGTCCGTCAGCTAGCTCGAAACTAACCTCAAGTCCAGTGAAGATAAAAAAACAAAAGTATGATATTTAAAGCTCGCTAGCACCTCATAAACTCACCCACAACCAAGCTAGGCCGCAATCACACACTTCGACACAGCCCACCTAATTGAACCACCAAAAGCCGTGGTAACCTCCAGCCAAGCTGTTGCCCAACCATTGGTACCAAACCCGTTACCAAAATGGTAACATACTTCAAACCACTCAAAAATTTAGAGACAGACCGACGCGCAACAAACCTTAGAAGCTACGTCTAAACATTTCGATCAGTTATTTAGCTGTTCTACAGCTGGAACCAGTCTACTCTAGGTAGCCAGAAATCGGAATAAGTGGTTAGCTAACTATTTCTTTCCATTCCTCTATCAGCAACGAAAAACAGGCGTCATCGCGGTATACGCCGTTAAATAAGCTGTTCTGTCGAAGAACCCCTTCCTTCGTGAAGCCAAGACGGCGGACAAGATTCATGGATCGATGATTTTCAACGGGAATGATGGCCTGTATCCGATTTAACCCCATCGCTTCAAAACAAAAGCATATAACGGCTTGTAATGCTTCTGTCATGATACCTAAGCCCCAATGGCTCGGTTTGAGGTCATAGCCAATCTCCACCTTGTGTACATCTTTGTCCCAATCGTAAAAACCAAGCGTCCCTATCAACTCCCCAGCATCCTTCAAAACGATTCCCCAGCGAATACCTTTGTTTTCTTTAAATGGATTGATACAATACCGCTCAAGTTCCTTCTCAGCCGCATCCAAGGTCTTGGGCCCCGGAAAGCAAGTTCCTTCAACAATTTTTTGATCGTTGAAATGATGAAAATAAAAATCGAGGTCGCTCAAAGTCATTTTTCGAAGTATCAGCCGCTGGGTTTCGAATTGGGGAAACTTATCGAATCGTTCCATTGTAAAGGCAGCTTTTTTCGCCATGTTATTTAAATGTCGTCATCAAACACCAACCATTACCTAGCTAACTTGATGTTGAGGAAAATAAGATAGACGGTTAAATCAGCCTTTGAACCTAGCATACCCAAAGAACATCAGTTATCCTAAACCGGTATGAACATGTCATTATTTGTTCTTTAGCCAGCTGTTGGTTCTGTTTATTGTATAAGCTAGCTTGTAGACTAACGGGTATGAACTTTAATATACCTATCAAGTTAGTTGGTAAACGGAGATAGTTATGTCTCGTAAGGTGTCTTCGCCAGAAGAATTCTTTGGCTTTCAGATGGGAAGCGACGGAAAAATCGCGCGTTGGGACCAGATTGTGCAGTACTTTCAGGTACTGGAGACGCAGAGCGATGCAATAAAAGTCATCGACTTGGGACCGTCAACCGAGGGAAATCCGTTCCTCCTCGTCATCATATCCTCACCCAAGAACTTACGAAACCTTGACCGGCTCAAGGACATAAACGCGAAACTCAGCGACCCACGAGGGTTAATCGAGGACGAGATAGCCCCCCTCATCAAAGAGGGAAGAGCCGTCGTATGCCAGTCCATGAGCTTCCACGCGACGGAGATCGGAGGCACCCAAATGGCCCCCGAGCTCGCGTATGACCTCCTTACGGGTGAAAGTCAAGAGGTCCAGCGGGTTCTGGAGGAAGTGGTCTTTCTTATGGTCCCCTGTGCCAACCCAGATGGACAGCTCATGGTCACTGACTGGTACCGCCAGTGGCTGGGGACCGAATATGAGGGATGTAATCCCCCTCGGCTCTACCATAAATACGTGGGACACGATAACTGTCGAGACGCCTTCCAGACCAACATGATCGAATCCAAGTACATGGCGTCGATTCTGTTTCGAGAGTGGACGCCCCAAGTCTTCATCGACCACCACCACATGGGAAGCTACGGCGCACGACTCTTTGTCCCCCCCTACTGCGAGCCCCTGCATCCCCACGCGGATCCACTGATCCTGAGAGAGCAGAGTTGGTACGGCAACCACATGGCCTACTGCCTCGAAGAAGCGGGCAAGACCGGGATCCTCACGGCGGGTCAATACATGTCTTGGCACCACCTCGGCCCCCACGCGTTAACCCGCTACCACAACATCGCAGGCATGCACACCGAGTCCGCCAGCGCAAAGCTCGCAACGCCCCTCTACATCCATCCAAGCCAACTGAGGGAGGACAGAAATGGGCCCCTTCGAGGCTTCGCCCATTACAGGCCGCAGACTAATTTCCCGAATCCGTGGGCAGGAGGGTGGTGGAGACTCCGGGACATCGTAGAGCAACAGAAGATCTCGGCCTGGGCGACCTTAGACTTGGCAGCGCGATTTCGAGAGAAGGTCCTGCGAAACGCGTACCTGAAGGCCCAGCGGCAGACGGAGCGAGGCACCCGTGGGACCCCCTCGGCCTACGTCATATCAAGGGATCAACATGACTTATTGACCGCCTTAAAGCTAGTGGAAAAGCTTCTGGTACAGGGCGTTGAGGTTCATCGGTCTCTGAAGGAGTTCAAAGGCGGAAGCACAAAGTATCCTGAGGAGTCCTTCATAGTCTTCCTGGCTCAACCCAAGCGGGGGGTCGTGAAGACATTATTGGGACGGACCTTGTATCCGGATGATGTCTGGACGCGGCAGCAGGATGGAACGCCGATCAGGCCATCGGATACGGCGACAGACACGATGGCGGAGTTCATGGGTGTCCAAGTCGATGCGATCAACGCGTGTAGTGGCGGAGCCTTCGAGAAGATCGCAAAGGTTCAGTACCCTGAAGGGGGCCTCAAAGGGACATCCTCAGACGGTTACGTGTTGGATTGCAGGCTTAACGACAGCTATCGAGCCGTGAACCGGTTGTTAGCCATGGGGGGATCAGTGTGGCGGCTCCCGAAAGCCTTGAACAACGGGGGTCTTCACCTCCCACCAGGGGCCTTTCTCGTTCAGGACGTGCAACCCCAAGTCCTTGACCTTGTAGCCAAGGAGCTTCATCTGCACGTTCACCCCCTCAGAGGGGAGGTAGAGGAAAAGCAGCCCGTCCGACAGTTGCGTGTGGGACTGTATCAACGCTTCTGGGGTGGCAACATCGACGAGGGGTGGACCAGGTGGCTCCTTGAACAGTTTGAGTTTCCCTTTCAGACGCTAATGGACGACGACATCAAAAACCGGGCCTTAAACGAGCTGCTTGACGTGATTATTCTGCCGAATGACTCAACCGTTCTCATTACAGGTGAAGCCATCGACGAGCTATCCGGGGATCGCCGCTCTGTCTATCCTTCTGAGTTCAGAAGCGGCATCGGTAAGGAAGGCATCGCATCATTGAAGAGATTCGTTGAGGAGGGGGGAACGTTAATCGCCTTCAACAGGTCCTGTGCCTTCGCCATCGAATCTTTCGGACTTCAGATGAGAAACGTCGTAGACAACGTGTCCACCAAGGAATTCTTCTGTCCAGGCTCCACACTCCGCACCACCATTCACATCGATCAACCCCTGGGATACGGGATGCCTGAGGAGAGCCACGTCCTCTTCTGGGACAGCCCTGCCTTCGAAGTCCTTCCCTCAGGGTTCAACGATCGTTACGAGATAATCGTCAGCTACCCTGAGCGAGATGTGCTTCGTAGCGGGTGGCTCATCGGGGAGGAGAGACTCCGGCGGAAAGCAGGAATGGTGGCTGCGCACGTCGGTGACGGGCAGGTCGTGCTAATAGGTTTCAGAGTTCAGCACAGAGCTCAAACCCACGGCACGTTTAAGCTACTGTTTAACACCCTCTTGAGGTAGGGCTTGTATGTAGAATCTAACCAGCTACTTTCAATTCAAACCCGAAGCTATTTGTTGTCTTTAACAATTTATTCGTTAAACAAATCCTATGAGGGGTGGTGAGATGTCTCTTGCTAAGCTTAAGAAGACTCTGGACTCATTTTGGACTGGAGAGCTTGGATTCTCGATTAACCATCTTCGGAAAGGGGAGGTAAAAATAGTTAGAGTCAAACAAATGATTAACGTTCCACCTCATTGGCCGTTAATCGCGTTGAAAGTCGATGACCGTTGCATTATACCTCTCGAGGACAGAATGGCAAGCGATTTGGAAAACGTCTTTGAAACTCTCTCTGTAGAAGAAGTCTTCACTACGAGTGGAATTGAGACCATTCAAAGAGCGCGCCCGCAAGATAGAATGGTTCATTGGCTACACCTGTTCTGCGATAAGAACCACTTCAAACCCTATAGGAAACATAGAGCTAGACGCCTTACTGAAGCTGATGAACAGATATGTAAAGATTGGCACCTCAAATATCCAAAGGCTATTGGCCCCCACTCATATCAGTATGCCAATCCCATAACATATGGTATTATCGTCGATGGAGAGTTGACGTCGGTGGCACTTGTTCTTCGCTATAATCTTCCCTTTTGGGAAATCGGTGTCGAAACAAGACCAGACTGTCGAGGAAGAGGATACGCTAAATCTGTTACCTCCCTGGCAACTGAGGAGACTATCGCATTTGGTAGGACGGCATGGTATTATCTTGACGTTAATCCTACCAACATAGCCTCATTACGAGTTGCGAAAAGCCTTGGATACGTGGAATATATGGAAACGCTTAATCGAAAACCCCAGCAGAATCGCGCGCGCTAGAACTAAACCCGTTTCATCCATGCGTAATCAGCTTACTCTACATATTTTCTACCCACTTAAGAAGTTAAGGACGGTACCCGAGGCGTTACTTTGTGCAGTAAGACTGCGCAACTGCGGCGTCACCGTCACATAAGGGTTATATTTCCGTTCACAACAAGTATGTATTGGGAAAAAGAGGGGTGGCCCTTTCGGGACAATGAGTTGGCTGTCGAGTATAAGGGGGGGAACGGTCAAACCGTATGGAGAACAATGCATGTTCTCTGCGCTGTGCTTCAGGTAAACGCAACTGACTGCGCATCAAGATGTTTGACCGCGCGAAGCCAACTCGGAACGAACGGAAAAAAGGGTTCCACCCTTTTTTATTGATTGAGGAAACGTGTATCGATGGTGGGGTTTCATTGGTTGTTGAAGGCGAAGAAGCACCTAACTTTACGCTGAAGTCAGACGAGGGAAAAGACGTTTCATTGAGCGAGTACAAGGGAAAAAAGGTGGTGCTCTATTTCTATCCCAAGGACGGGACCCCCGGATGTATCAACGAGGCGAAAGCGTTCCGGGACGCCATCAAGGACTTTGAAAGGGAGAACGCCGTCATCTTGGGGGTGAGTAAAGACAGCATTGAATCGCACCAGAGATTCAAACGGAAGCATGAGCTGCCCTTCACGTTGCTCAGCGATCCCGAAGGAGAAGTCTTGACCCGCTACGGTGTGTGGAAACAAAAAAGCATGTTCGGCAGATCCTTCATGGGCATCGAACGAACCACCGTCCTGCTGGATGAGAAAGGCGTGGTGCGAAAAATCTATCGAAAGGTTCGAGTGAAGGGGCACGCCCAAGCGTGTCTTCTGGACTTGACCCAGACGTAGAGAAGAAACGCGAACCTCGCTGTTTGAGGGATTGACGGCCCGGTACGTTGATAGGACTTCTCGTCTGTCTGACAATAGCCGATGTGACGAAAAATTAGTCCTTTCGAACGCCCAATGCTAGTTCTCTAGGTTAATGTATTGGGATTGAAGGCGAAGCGAGTCAAATGATAAACGAGACACATAACACCTGAGCTTCCCCCTCACGTCCAATCTTCGCTGAAGTCATTCGACTGGGTACTGCGAAAAGCTAGAAATCTATACGTGGACGCAGAAAAAGGCGTTCTTATTCGGGGGCGTCCCCATCCTCTGCTACGTCGTCTACTGCGGAGAGAACGCGTCCCCCTGCCTGTTCAATCTTCTGAGCCGCGGCTTCACTCCAGGACGTAGCGGTCACGATCAGTGCTTGAGTGACCTTCCCGGAGCCGAGGAGTTTATCGACACCCAACTCGCCAAGGTCTACTGCAACCCCGTCTTCTACCTTCTTCGCCAACCCTTTGGTCAGGAGCGTGTTGACCTGTTCATCCAGCTCACCGACGTTCAAGGTCTCTGACGTGGGTACCCAAGCACGTTTGAAGCCGTGCTTTCCGAAGTAATTGGGCTCGTATCTGATGACCCAGGTCCATTTGTGCTTCTTTCGTCCAGCTTTACCGTGGCCGCCTCTCATGCCAACGTTCCGGTGTTGGCCAACTCGCCCCCACCCGTGGGTTCTGGAGCCACGCTGTCCCCGAACCTTCCTCAATTTATGGGGCACGGTGACTCACCTCCAAGGGGTTAGTCCAGCCAAAGATACACATGAGTGCTCCGACGGTCATGGAGGGGTACAGATCCTTCACCGCGTCGGGGAATGTTTGAAGTGAAGCATCCTTCAAATCCTGTGGGACTCCGACGTAGACCTCCAGCCTCCGGTACGCCATCTTCCCCCTCGGCTTCTTCCAGGGAAGCATTCCCCGCACAACCCTCCTCACGTACATTTCCGGTCGCCTCGGGTGCTTCGGAGCCTTCGTCTGGGATCCCAATGTTCTTCGCCCGAGCCGGGTTTTGAACGCGTCAACAACGTGACCCTTACTCCCGGAGATAACGGCTTTTTCAGCGTTTACCACAACGATCTCTTCGCCAGTAAGGAGGCGCTTTGCAACGTAGCTGGCAAGCCGTCCGACGATGACGCCCGACGCATCCACCACAGTCTTACGCGTTCCCGTGAGACGCGTCCGAGACTTGCGAGCTCTCGTAGGGGTGGTGTTCACGATAGTCCTCTCCTAAGAATACTTCTTAAACCCTAGAGACGGCGCATTCTCCCTGAAACACTGACGGCATAGGTTGAGGCCGTAGGATCGGATGACGGGGCCGTAGGAGCCACATCTCCGACAGGGTCGACTGCCCTTTCCATACTTCTTCTTTGCTTCGCTTCGAGTCAAGTCTTCACCCACATTACATTGAGGCTTAATCGACGGTGGGAACACGGATTCACGTCTTCACAGTCCGAGACCCTTAATCCCAGAGACGTTCCACGCGGAGTCGAATTCAGGGTAGCTGACGTGAATCCCTCTTATAAACATAATGTACCCTTAAAACGCTCATTTTACGCTTCATAGAGCAGAGCGATACGAAGAGACTGAAGCAACTAGATCATCCCAGGAGAACGACGAGTAAGACAACAGGGACGTAGAAGA
>JAOZHB010000065.1 GCA_026015035.1 Candidatus Bathyarchaeota archaeon
CGCCCACGCCGATGCTACTGGCCACCGAGTAATCGTTCGGCTCCGAAAAGTTGGCACCCGCGTATGCTGCTAAGTCGCCATACCCCGTGCAGTCCACCAAGGCTTTCGCCATAATCGCTTCCCTCCCAGATCGACTCTCCGCTATCACTCCGCTGACCTGATTGCCTTTCTTAATCACTCCGGTTAATCGAGTATTCACGCAAACAACAACTCCAGCTTCGTCAAGCATCTCAAAGGTAACGAGTTTATAGAGCTCCGTGTCTATCGCCGTGCAAACCGAATCATAATCATACCCTTTCACCATCTCAACATGGCCCGTTGTACCGCCAACCTTCACCAGACGATCAATAATCTCCTGAGGGATCCCCTTCACAACCTGCCTCTTCTTAACCCCCGGAAAGGCTTTCCAAAGATTGTAGAAGCTGTGCAACGCCGTGCCACCCTCTACAACGGTTCCACCCGGATACCCTTTTTGCTCAATCAAAATTGTCCTGACACCCTGACGAGCCGAAGCCAAAGCTGCAACGATGCCAGCGGTACCAGCTCCCACCACTACAACATCGAACTCCCTCACGGGTAGCTTTTTCGCCGGTTCCTCAAAATAACCCATAGACTGATCCACGATCCTTTCCCCTTTGTTAGCTGATAAACCCTAATTACGCTCATATTAAGCTGTTGACGCCTTTAATGCGTGACATGTGGATAAAAATGTACACAGCACTAGAAAAGCTAGCTAGCTGAGGATCCTCTGCAAAGGATTTCCCCTGCCCTTCCCAAACTGGGAAGCGAAGAAACCTCTTCATTTTTCCTTCCACTTTATTATAAGGGTGGTTGAATCAAATTAATATCTCGTCTGGTGTTAGATGTAGTTGTAAGGTAAAATGATGGGTGTTTGGAGGCGAATGGTTTGTTGAAAAAGATTTTTCTGTTGGTAGTCGTGGTGCTGTTCATCGGCGTGTTCGTGGGCTATTCCCTCACTCCAATAGGTGATTTCCAAGAAAGAATTAATGACCTTGAATATCAAACGATTTCCCTTCAGAGTCAGGTTGAATCCCTTCAGGAGCAGGTCACATCCAAGGATGCTCGCATAGCGGATTTGGAGTCGTTAAACGCTGATCTGATGAAGAAATCGAATTTGACGGTTCTCGGAGTCTATTTCTCTCCGTATGGTGGATGCGAAGGCCAGGTTATCAACTGGATAGATCGTGCCAATAAAACGATTCACGTACTGATATACAGCTTTACCAACGATGACATAGGCGATGCAGTCTTGAGAGCCCATCAGAGAGGCGTTGAGATTAAGGTGGTCTTCGAGAAGAGTCAGGTCTCTAGGTACAGCGAGTACTGGAGACTACAGTCCATAGGGGTACTCGTCAAGAATGACACCAACCCCGGTCTTATGCATCACAAGACCGTTGTTATAGACGGGTGTATAATCCTAACAGGAAGCTTCAACTGGAGTGCAGCAGCCGAGGAGCGTAACAACGAGAATTTGATGATTCTACAAAGCGATTATCTAGTCCTCGTTTTTGAAGAAGAATTTCAAAAAATGTGGGACACAGCACAGTAAAATTATAAGAGAACGATAAAATCGTCTCGGTAACGCTAGTCAGTTAGCTAGCTGAAATCGTTATACCCCGTCTCAGAAATATAGCGAGCGCTAGCTGAGTTTACCAAATAAATGTAGCTGGCTAGAAAAAAATCATAATTATCTTCGTTATTTTCTCTGAAAGAATGTAGGGCCATGAAAAAGATTTGAATAATTTACAATTATATCAAAAACCTGACAGAAAAAGTGCATAATAGACTGTATTGCCAGACATATATGACGACAGAGTAGATAACAGGGAAAGAGGAGATAAAGATTAATGGGCTTTCCGTTTATCAAAGCAGGTACTAGCTAGCTATACCCTAGGTTATAGGTATCTGATACTCTACCTCCCTACGCTTTTTCAATTCAACCCGCAAAATACCCCTATTGAAGACGGCGGTAACGCCTTCTGCGACTACGGGACTTGGTAAAGACACGATCCTGTAGAAAGAGCGGAACTCGCAGCTCCTCTGCACGGTTCCCCACCGTTCGAAGCGCACACACTTCGTCAATGAGGCCTCCACTTCAAGACCTCCCTCAACCAGCCGCAGATGGATATCCTTCTTCTTCACGAGGGGTAGATCTACCTCTACGATCACCCGGTTTTCCGTCTCCGACACACTCACCAACGGCGCTAAACTTCCACGCTGGAGATCCCACATCTCCCGCGCAAGCTCGTCAAACAAACCCAGAGCCAATCTTAATCACCTGTCATGTATATAATAGGGGGATTTCCTGTTCTTGGCCCTTCTTAACCTGCTGCATATGGTCTTGCGTCCGCTGCATAAGGGCTCTCAACCGCAAACGCACCTCATCCTCGTGAACCAACAGTTCCTTGGTGTCCACGTCCAAACCCACCAATCGGTTTAAGGCGTCTATCAAGGAGGCTGCCGCGCCCGGATCGGGGAACTTCAGATGGGACTGGGCAAGTAGAATGAGGCAGGGAACCCGCTTCTCCAGAGATTCCTTCATGAGGGCCGCGTGAATACCCGCGACGAATCCCTCCTCCAGCGCCTTGACCTCAGCGCGGTCCATGATCTTCCTGACATCTGGGGAGGAGGCCACGCCATAAACTTCGGGCACATCGATTTCTAGGCGGTTTGGAACCGCGATCCCGGACGTGGTTACAAGTAACTCAACATGTTTCGACTTAACCCAATCGACGATGGAGCGGGTGACAGGCGTTATGAAGTTGAAATCCACGGGCATCTCAGAGACGACGGATACCACGGAATTCCTGCGGTAGAGCCTCATGGGGGGTTTAGGGGCACCGTCGTGAACGACAATCACTGGTGGGAAATCGTCCGACTCAAGATGACCGAACTCAGCCATCTTCGCTTCTAGAACGGCGTGGCCCAAGGCGATGGAGGACACGAGGCCTACATCTGGGAATCCAACCACGCAATACCTGCAGCTGTCGATGGGTGTGGTTTCAACCACTGTTACACGGCTACTACTCAATACAATTATCCCTCCACCCTATTAATATCCAGACCTCAAAAATATCTTTTTCCCATCTATAGCTAGCTAAGCAAGTCTCCTTCAGTCATACGTTCATTGTAAGGTTTGCTTATCCTCGAATAATCTGCTTAACCAGCCTATTAGTAGCAAAAAGCTACTACAAGCCACTGCATGGGTTATTTTCAGTTATCATTTATTTGATGGAGCACGCTTCGGACAATCGTGTGCGTGTTATGTGTATCACTCGTTAGAGAATTACCATATTCTTGGAAATAGCTTGCACTTCACCTTTTCAGCGTATTGAATAAATCCAGAGCACGCGTGCCATTGAGAATGAAGAAAGCTTAATAACATAAGTCGCTGCAAACATTCAAAAAACATGCTGGAGAAGAGTTCATGACCCTTGCACGCCCCACGGGCTTTCGTGGCTTCACCGTTGTCTGGTTTGGACAGGTAATCTCCCTTCTCGGCACCGGTATGACCCGTTTCGCGATCACGATATGGGCATGGCAGATCACGGGACAGGCCACAGCGTTGGCTTTAGTCAGCTTCTTCTCCTTTGTCCCCGCGATCATTGTGAGTCCCTTGGCAGGGGCTTTGGTGGATCGGTGGAACCGTAAACTGACGATGATGCTCAGCGATTTAGGCGCCGTTCTATCCACTACCATTGTGCTGTTACTCTTTTCCACGGGGAACCTGCAGATCTGGCATCTCTATATAACGGGAGCCTTCACGGGGTTCTTTCACGCATTTCAGTTCCCAGCCTACTCCGCTGCCATAACGACCATGGTCTCCCAGAAACAATACGGCCGCGCCAGCGGCATGCGCTCGATGGCCCAATTCGGCACACAAATCTTCGCCCCCATGTTGGCCGCTATCTCCCTGAACCTCATCGGGTTGCAGGGTATTCTCGTCATTGATTTAGCGACCTTTCTGATAGCCATAGGTACGTTGATCCTGATTCACATCCCCCGCCCCTCGGTCTCTGAGGAAGGTCGCCGAAGTAAGGGCAGCCTTTGGACCGAATCGGTCTACGGATTCCGCTACATTATTCAACGCCGAAGCCTCCTTGGGTTACAACTGGTTTTCTTCTCCCTCAACCTTGTTGTGTCCTTCGCCACGACCGTATTCACGCCCATGGTCATGGCCCGCACGGGAAACAATACAACCATCTTAGGGATCATTCAGTCAACCCTCGGCGTCGGCGGACTGGTCGGCGGCGTAGTGTTAAGCATCTGGGGCGGTCCGAAACGGAAGATTCATGGCGTGTTGACGGGAATGATTCTGACGATGGTTGGCATGGTGGGATTTGGCGTCGGAGATCACCCCTATGCTTGGGCTGCTGCGGGCTTCTTTGCCATGTTCTTTGTGCCCATCCTCAACGGCTCCAACCAAGCCATCTGGCAAATCAAGGTGGCTCCCGACCTGCAGGGACGGGTTTTCGCCACCCGCAGTTTAATTTCGCAAATCAGTGCTCCCGTATCCATCCTCCTGTCAGGTCCCTTGGCAGACTACGTCTTTGAACCCGCCATGATGCCAGGAGGACAATTAACCAGCGTCCTCGGAGGCCTGATTGGCACGGGCCCCGGAGCCGGCATGAAGTCCATGTTCTTCATCGCTGGGATACTAGGCATCCTTGTTGGATTGAGTGGGTATCTCTTCCCCATCGTGCGAAACATTGAAGACATCCTGCCAGACTATAAAGCAGAAACCTGAATACGATGGAGGTCCCACAACTCTCAAAAAAAGGGACGACGCATGGCTGGGATTCCTTTAACCCAATCGTGGAACCCCACTTCGTTCCAATAACGCTGCAGGGTCAAGAGTCACTACCCATCTCGGGAATAATCACCTTCAAACCATACTGACTCATCCACTGAGCGATTTGCCGCATGTGACTGGCGGACGGGGATGCAACATCGGGCATCGTGTTTTCCATTCCAAGACTCTGATATTTGGATCCAGCAAGCCGGTGATAGGGAAGCAATCTGACCACTGTAATATTATTCAGGGACTTCAGGAAACGGGCAGTCGACGTAATGGTCTCCTGAGAGTCGTTGACAGTGGGGATGATCGGCATGCGGATTTCAACGGGAACACCGCAGCCACAGAGCCGCCGCAGGTTGCTGAGTATGAGGCGGTTGGACGCCCCAGTGTACCGCTGATGCTGATCCGGCGAGATGTGCTTGATGTCGTAGAGCACCAGATCCAAGTAGGGTAAAACTTGGTTGATGATACTCCACGCTACCTGTCCACTGGTATCGATGGCTGTGTGAAACCCCTCGGCCTGACATTGCGCAAGGAGAGCCTTTGTGAAGTCACCTTGCACCAGAGGTTCTCCCCCGGAAAGGGTGACGCCTCCTCCAGAACGCTCGTAGAACGGAGCATCCTCCCGCACCACCACCATCACGTCCTCAACGGAGACCATTCGACCAACCATCAACAGAGCCTCCGCATAGCAGGACTCGACACATCGACCGCAAACGTCGCAAAGATCACGGTTAAACATCCGTTCGCCACGTTCAGTTCTGTGGTGGGCTCCCGTTGGGCAGACCGTTAGACAGGCGCCGCAGTCGATGCACCGTTGGGCATGAAGCATGAGTTCAGGCTGGGTGTTGATGGATTCAGGGTTATGACACCACCGACAACGCAGACTGCAACCCTTTAGAAAGATGGTGGTGCGAATCCCAGGTCCATCATGTACAGCAAATCGCTTTATGTCGAAGATCCAGCCTTCAGGACTGAGGGGTTTCGACGGAGCCACCGCCCTTGTCTCTGGATTTTCCTCGAGTTTAGAAGCCATGGCTGATCCGGTCAATGAACTGATTCTGCTCTTCTTGGGAAAGGATTGTGAAGTAGACGCTCCATCCGGTTAACCGTATCTGGAGGGCGGCATGGTTTTCGGGATGACGTTGAGCGTCGCGCAGCGTGTCTGTGTCGTAGACGTTAAATTGGAGAGCGTAGCCCCCTTGGGCGAAGTAGGTCTTGATGAGGTTAACCAAGGCGTCAAGTCCTTCCGGTCCCCTAACGGCGGTTGGATGTAACGTGACATCAAGCACTGCCCCGTTGGGGGTGCGTGTGGCGTCGAGGGTTGTCACTGACCCCATCAACGCCGTGACCCCCTTCTTGTCCCGCCCATACGTCGCGCCCTGACCTGGCGCCAAGGACTCATGGGCTTTTCGGCCATCCGGAAGGGCGCCAGTAAGGCGACCTTTTTGCCAGGCGAAAGTCAAGGTGAAAAGGGCGGCTTGACAGGGCCCCCCGCGACCGTTGACGAAGGTATGGACTTTGTTGCAGTAGTATTCAGCAACCCGTTTAGCCATCCAGTCTGCGTCGGGATTGTTGTTTCCCCACTTGGGCACCCGGTTCAGTAGATATTGACGCATCCGCTCATAGCCGTCAAAGTTACATTGGAGAGCTTTGAGCACCTCGTCCATGGTAAATCGGTGTTCATCATACACCGCTTGCTTGAGGGCTAGGAGGGAGTCAGCGGCGTTTGCCAACGCCGCACCAACGAAGCCCACGGAGTTATAATGTACTCCGCCCTGCCCGATGTCCTTGCCGCGGGCGATGCAGTCGTCGATGGTGCCCGCGAGTAGGGGTGATGGATTAATCTGGGGCCATTGCCCCTCGGCGGCTCTGATGTAGGTGATGGCGTTTTCTAAGAAATAATCCAGTTGGTGTGTGTAGGCGGTCCATAATTGCTCAAAGCTGGTGAAATGCCGTGCATCCCCAGTGTGCGGGCCAAGCTGCTCTCTGCTGAGGGGGTCTTTTCCGTCGTGCAAGGCCAGTTCGATGCTTTTAGCTAGGTTCACAGTCACGTTCATTGTGCAGCCAACCTCCTTGCCCTCCACAGACGGTTCGTAGCAGCCGATGGGCACATAAAACCGAGCATCCTCCCAAGTCTTCCCCCGCTTCACGAGGGCCTCCACAGCCGGTACGTCATTCATGAGAACGAAGGCGTTATGGCCCTTCCGAATCAGGTCGGCCACCACCTGGTACAGCTTGTCGGAGGTGGTCGGTAGGAACCGCACCGACAGCTTCGGATCCGGCGTGTTTAACTCCTCATACGCCTCGAGGGCTAAGTAGGTCAGCTCATTGGTTATCTCGGAGCCGTCAGGATACTGCCCGCCAAACACGAAGTTCTTACCGTTTAGTTTGCCCCGGGTGCGAGTGTAGAACTTGAACCAGAGGAACTTGATCAGTTCCTTTGCCTGCTCTCGAGTAAGGTAGCCAGCATCGATGTCCGCGCGATAGTAGGGATACAGGGTGCGATCGAACTGCCCCATCGACCGCACAAACTCACCCTCCATCTCGACCAGCTCATGCATGAACCAGATGAACTGCAAGGCCTCGTGGAAGGTGCGTGGACGGTGGGCAGGCACATTCCGGCACGCTGACGCGATAGTCCTCAGTCGTTGCTCGTATTGGGGATACTTTGGCACCATGTCCTCAGCTAGCTTTGCGAAGCGCTCCGCAAACTGAATGCTGGCTCGATAGACGATCTCGACGGCTTCATAGAACGCCAGTTGCTCAGCCGTCGCCTCCTCGCCCAGCACGGTTCGGGCCTCAGCCACCTCCTTGAGAAGGCCAACCAGCCCACCAGACAGCATTTTATCCCACCCCGGTGAGATGTGGCCTCGATCCAATCCTCCGCGGGGCATGCTCGCGTAACCGAGTTTATTGACGCGATCGATCCAGGCAGAACCCTCGGCTAGAGGGCCTTGAACGGCTTCATCGAGATAGCGGAGGAAAACCCTTTTCACGAGGCTTTCGCCGCCGTGGGTGGGAAGTATCTTGTGTCCTCCATGGTTGAGCTTATCGACAAACCAGTCCAGGGGATCAATATAGATTTGTCCACGAGTCACTACAATGCGGAAGACGTTAGCCTTTTGTAAAACCCGGGGCTGGTCAGGGTGCTCCTGCAGGTACGCCTCAACCTCCAACTCCAATTCGGGAAGTGACAGACCCGTTTCGGCGTCAAAGGATGTGTCCTGAAACTGATTAAAAAGATGATCCCGGATGCTATCAAAAGTTCCCCACAACGACGTGGGCTCAGCGATACGTGCCGATGCTCTCATTAATAATCCTCCAAGCTAGCTAGAGAAGTATGTCGCTTGACTCCAGCATTAAATTGGTACATGAATACCATTATAATTGTTACGGTACTGATTCCCTTTTAAGCAGCTTTTCACGCATGTTAGCTAGAATTCTGAAGGGACGTCTATTTGTCGTATGCATTTGGAAAGGGAAGCTTTGCATCGGTTGTCACATTCAGACCAAGCTGTTCCAGCGGTCGCTCGTCGCCGGTATCCATGAGGTGAGTGGTGTGCATCTCACAGCTCTTCAGGTTACCTAACACGTCCCGGCATTTTCTGGCGTTTTCGTCTACCACAGCACTTGCGGCCAGAGCGTCCAGCACCTCTTTTACATCGAGGGATGTGCTGTTCAGCCCCATACTCCCTTTTAACTGGATCATGCTCTCGATTACATCTCGAGAGATCACATCGACTTCATCGGGTATGTGCGCGATCGTCTTTACCGCATTTAGAATGGCTGCCGACTCTGCGTGCAGCAGCGGCGAGTTCTTGCCCGTTATAATTCCTTTACCCGAGCCTTCTATGTCAATCGCTGCACCGCAGAACACGCCCCGGTAGCCTTTGCCTTCATCTTGCCGCCTTCTCGCCTCCGCTGCTGCCGCTCTTGCAGGTAGAACGACCAACCGGTTCTCAGGCTTGACGCCCGCCTTATTCAAGATTTTTTCCATCCGCTCCAGGGTGTCATGTGTGGTATCACCTTCCACGAACTCCATGTGATATCTGAAATGGCGTCTCACGATTTCTTGTTTACTGGCCTCACGGACTACAGCGTCATCGATGATGCCTTCCTTGGCCATATTGACGCCCATATCGGTCGGCGATTGATATTTCGCTAAGGGATCGTTTTTATCTGCGATCTTTTCAATGATCTTTCGCATTATCACGAAGTTCTCCACGTCCCTGTTGTAATTGATGGCCTTTGTGCCATAGGCATCCTTGTGGAACGGGTCTTCGAGGTTGTAATCACCTATGTCTGCAGTAGCCGATTCGTACGCAATATTCACAGGATGTTCTAGGGGCAGGTTCCATATGGGGAAGGTCTCGAATTTCGCAAACCCTGAATTGATGCCACGCCTTCTATCGTTATAGACCTGAGCCATGCAAAACGACATCTTCCCGCTGCCGGGTCCAGGTGCGGTGACAATTACAATCTTCTTCTCCGTGGGGACATACTCTTGCTGACCATATCCTTGATCACTCACGACATAATCCACATCTTGAAGATAGGT
>JAOZHB010000068.1 GCA_026015035.1 Candidatus Bathyarchaeota archaeon
TTCAGCTTCTTTTTTATGAATTTGGCTATATATGGAAACGAGAACATATAGTATTGATGGAAGTGGATGAGGTCGGGGCTGTCACGGGCTAGTTCTCTTAGGAGAGCCTTCGGATTATGGTCGTTGCCGAAACGGAGGAGAGGTGGGAACCTGAACTCCACTGGAAAGACCTTTATCACGCCTACATCCTCGATCTCGTAGACCTGTTTCTCACGGAGTGACTGATGGAAGCAGTAGAGGTAGGGTTCCCAGCCGAAGCTCTTACAGAACTTGAGATACTGCTTTGAAAAATGTAATCGCCTCAATTTCTCATCTATCGACCAGCCGCTGAAGCGTTCATCATGCAATAACAATGTAACGATTCTCACTGCCACACCATCCTCTTGATCGCGTAATTCCATTTGAGAGTAAGCCACGTGAAGGTATTGATTGCGTAATTCCATAGAAGAGTAAGCCACGTGAAGGTCAATGCGCTCATCAAAATCCAGGAAAAGGGTCCTAAGAGATCGCCTAAAGGGGCGGTATTTAACGTCTGAGGACTTGTTATCCAGTTAAAGGCGTTTGCTGGAACATGTATAAGTACGAAAGTGAAAAACAGGATCCATAGTGTATGGATATACTTCCAGCTTGTACGGGTTTTATTAAATAGGACGACCAAGAGAAAGAAGGAGAAGAGTAGAATTAAGTTCTGTTCAGAGACCCAAAAGCGTGTTGTGGAGAATGTGAGGCTCGCAAGAAATGACCAATTAATTATGGAAGTAAAATTTACCTCTGAGATGCGGCGTATTGCATGATAGTATAAACTTACCATAGCAATAATCCAGAGATAATTAAGAGTCCAAGGAGGACTTATTGAGGGATCTATTAGCTTGAAAACGTTATATATGTTAAAGGGGCTTGCCGCACTATACGTATAACTTGCTTCGCCATTATAATAGAGGTTGGTTGCAGACATATGAGAAGCTAAAGCATGATACAGATTAGATACAGGCCACTTGAATACAGCCATAGGAATCATGGTAATAAGTGATAGTAACCCAGTAACGCCAAAAGAGTAGCCAAAGGATCTCTTCAACGAATGGGTCTGTTTATAGATAAATATCGAGTATAAAGGCGCTAACACGATTGGATAGGGTTTAAGCGAACAGGCGAAGGCTAAGGAGATCAGAGACCACTCCAATTTTTCCAGGAGAAGATACGCGGAGAGAAGGGTTAGAAGGAAAACTAAGACATCGAACATTCCCCAGACGGCACCTATAACGATCGTGAAGGGACAGAGTTGGTAAAGACAGAATGCTTTAAACGCAGTTTGCTTATTCAGCTTCAACTCCAGTATCTTGTAGAGTACAAGGGAAGTCACTAGATCGCTGACGATTATGGGAATCTTAAGAGAAAGGACGAGAGTGTAAATATCGTTTGGATTGATCAAGGATGAGACCTGATACATCAAACCTAGAACCAAACCCCAGGGGGGCGGATATCCAATTCCGTAGAAAGAACCATAAAGATGGGGATGGTGCATACTTTGAAAGATTTCATGTAACACATATTGGCCATAAGGACTTATACCCTGGGCCACCGCCCAGCTGACCCCCATGAAGATCCGTAGGTCATATGGATGTCCGAAGAACGGTGCTAGAGCGAAGCGTATCGCCAATCCTACTAAAGAGATACCTAATAGCGGTCTTCTTCTAAAAAGTTGATATAATCCAACTCGTTGATACTTCAAATCCTCCATTTTTTGGAGAAGATAGCTACTTTTTCCACTCCTAAATTGTGAAGTTATGGTCGATCTTATTATTTGGAGTGGGTTATCTTTCATTTATCAGTCGAGTGATATGGAGAAAAAATATTTATTATCATTTAAGAATTTGAAGTATATACTTAGAATATCTAGCGCGTGCGCTAAAAGATCGGGTCGTACGGTTTCGGCCTTCGAAGGATCGAAGGCAAATTTTTCTCCATTTATCGTAACCGTTTCTTCCAGCGTTGGCACAGCCTTATCTTGAGGTTGAGGTGATGGAGGTGGAATGGTGGGTCGATGACAATTTCTGAAAGACCACACTGCAAAGCTGAGCACGCTAAAAAGGGCAATTATCATTACAATCGAGAATGATTTAGTAATGGTAAACGACATGTTTGCACGTATCGACGTCAGTCAGAGGGAACGAATTATTTAATCGATATTGATTTGAACAAAAGTCAGGATAATGTATCCAAATAAAATGTCACTATTGTTACTGCAGTAGCCGTTACGATTAACAACAAATCTGTTAACAAATTGGAAAGTCTCGTTCGAATGAAAACCATCTTGGCTCCTAATGCCACATGGACTATAAGGATGGTAAGTAGGTATATGTCTAGTCGCACACGTCGGAATAGGGGAAAGAGTGGACCTAAAAGGGGTAAATGAAAATTAAGTCCAGTTAAAAAGACCAAGAGCGATATAATGAGAAGCGTGTAACCCGTTACCTTTTGCATGACCTTCAATAATAGATATCGATTCCCTTTTTTTCTCCAATTTCTTCTAAACACGGAAAACCATTTAGATCGAATACGAAATTCAGTTACAAATATGCGCGCGCGCATAACAAATAACTTTATACTTTTTTGAAATAGAGCGGTATCGATTAGTCATTGAAAGAAAAAAGACTAGTGCGCTCTAGATCACTTGAGATCCAAGACGATGAACATGGACCGCATGATTATCGTAGCTAGCTAGCGAGTTATCTAGATAATTCACGTCGTCTTTCATATTAAGCCTCGTAGTTTGGCTCTGTACGGTGACCGAAGCGTCCGAGACCTCTTCTTTCCTCACGAATAATTAAATACTTTAGTACCCTTGTATTTGATGATGATTCCAGTTGGTACTAGGCCGCGTAATAAGTGCGAATGAAAACCAGAAGCCAGCTATCAACCGGGATTGGTGTAAGGGCTGCGGAATCTGTATCGAATTTTGTCCAACCAAGGCCTTAGCTTGGGATGATGTGGAAAAAATTATACTTGCCCACCCAGAAAAATGTACGAGCTGCGGACTGTGTGAGCTTCGTTGCCCAGATCTCGCTATTGAACTCGTCTGAGGTGTTGAAACTATGAGTAAACGACTCTTGTTTGTGCAGGGAAACGAGGCCTGTGTCGAGGCTGCCCTATATGCGGATCTCGAGTTTTTTGCCGGGTACCCCATCACGCCGTCCACTGAGATTGCTGAATTACTCGCGTATAGGCTCCCCCGACGGGGAGGGAAATTCATTCAGATGGAGGATGAGATGTCCTCCATGTGTGCCATCCTTGGAGCCTCCCTCACCGGCAAAAAGGTTATGACTGCGACCAGTGGACCTGGCTTCTCCTTGATGCAGGAGGCCATCGGGTTCGCGGTGATGACTGAGACCCCCTGTGTCATCGTCAACGTACAGCGGGGTGGCCCCTCCACTGGATTGCCTACCTCTGGGAGTCAGGGGGACGTCATGCAGGCTCGCTGGGGCACCCATGGAGACCACGCCGTCATCGCCCTCACGGCCTCCAATAATCAGGACGTGTTTACGGTGACAGTGGAGGCCTTTAACATGGCTGAGCGGTATCGGACCCCCGTAATTTTACTCTTGGACGAAGTTGTCGCCCATACCCGGGAGCGGATTACCCTGCCGGATCCAGGGGAGATTGAGGTGGTGCAACGGCTGAAGACATCGGTGCCCGAAGGGACGGACTATCACCCCTATCTACCCCGGGAGGACGGGCGCCTGCCCATGTCCGATTTCGGGGGCGTCCATCGCTATAATGTGACGGGGCTGACCCACGACATGTGGGGCTTCCCGACAACCAATCCGAAGATCGTGTACGGATTGATGCGTCATCTGGTCGACAAGATCGAGGGGCACACCCGCGCTATCACCCGGACCAAAGTCTTCTCGGTCGATGACGCCGAATTTCTCTTGATCTCCTACGGCTCCTCCGCTCGGACGGCCCTTCACCTAGTACGAAACCGGCGAGCACGGGGTGAACGGCTTGGGCTACTGGAACTCCAGACCCTCTGGCCCTTCCCGACCGAGGTGGTACGCGAGTGCTGCGCCCGGGTCAAGTCGGTCATTGTGGTGGAGATGAACATGGGCCAGATCTTTCACGAGGTCAAGACCGCGGTTGACGACCCGGAGAAAGTCTTTCTCGCCAACCAGATCAGGGGGGAGTTCATCAATCCCACCGACGTCTTGAATGTCTTACGCACGATCCAAGGACGAGGGGTTTGACTTGGTAGTACGAGAGTATATCCGCGAACGCTTCTTCCCCCATATCTGGTGTCCCGGCTGCGGTCACGGCATCATCTTGGGCGCCATGATTCGGGCTATACATAGCCTAGACGTGCCGAAAAACGATGTAGTTGTCGTCTCCGGCATCGGCTGCTCCGCCCGGATCTGTGGGTACCTCGATTTCCACACCCTTCACACGATCCACGGTCGGGCTCTGGCCTTCGCCACTGGGATCAAACTCAGCAGGCCTGAGCTGACCTGTATTGTGCCTATGGGGGACGGTGACGCCTTAGCCATCGGGGGCAACCACCTCCTCCATGCGGCGAGGCGTAACATCGATGTCACCGCTCTCGTTATGAATAACAGTGTCTACGGGATGACCGGCGGGCAGTCGTCTCCGACGACCGGCTATGGCGACTACGCCACCACCGCTCCCTACGGCAACATCGATCGAGCCTTCGACACCGTCAAGCTTGCCTTGGGCGCCGGCGCCACCTTCGTGGCCCGGACAACCACGTACCACGTGACTGAACTGATAGGGATACTGGAAAAAGCGATCGCCCATAAGGGTTTCTCTCTCGTGGAGGTGCTGTCCCAATGCCCCACCTATTATGGCCGGCGGAACCAGCTTGCGAGCGCGGTAGATATGCTCCACTACTATCGGACGCACACTATCCCCCTAGGCAGCGGCAAGAAGGCGAAACACCCGGAGTTGATCGAACGGGGGATCTTCATCGCGGAGGAGAAGCCCGAATACTGCGTCGAGTATGACGCGATCGTTGAAAAAGCCTCTAAGGAGAGTGACGCATGAAACGGTGTAGGATTATCTTTTCGGGCTCAGGCGGACAGGGGATCCTCACTGCCGCGAGACTTCTCGCGGAGGCCGCCGTTCTCCACGAAGGATTGAACGCGGTGCAGTCTCAAATTTACGGTCCTGAGGCGAGGGGCGGCGCCAGCCGATCGGACGTAATCATCTCCGACGAGGACATCCTCTTTCCCAAGGTTACCCAACCCAACGTCGTCGTGAGTCTCACTCAAGAGGCTTACAACAACTTCTCCAGCCTCATTCGACCCGGAGGACTTCTGTTGACTGACCGGCACTTCGTTAAACAGGAAAAAAGGGTGGACGCCCGACAAATCGAGCTTGACATGTACACGGAGGTCATGGCAAAGATTGGACGGCCCATTGTCTGTAATGTCTGTATGCTTGGCGCGTTAATCCGTCTCATCCCCCTAGTTCAACCTGTCTCCCTCGTGAGCGTCATTGAGAATCGGGTTCCACCGGACCTGTTGGCCGCGAATAAGCAAGCCCTGGCGTTAGGCATGACTCTGGCGAACGCCTTCAAGAAAGAACAAGGCATCGTGAGCATTCAATTATGGTAGACGTAGGGACACACCTACACACCTATTACGTTAAGCCTTCCTCTTATGTAGCTAGCTAACTCGATCTGTCTGCGTCAATCAGCAGGGAGCGGGGGTTTTCGCTTGTGCCGTGCTTGGAGATTACCGTTTCAGGGTGTGGATTCCCCGCTTCTTAATCCACGGAATGATTCCGCCGGACGCAAAGATCTCCAGGAACTCTTCGGGATACTTCGTTCCTTGGTACTCTTCTTTCTTCGTTAGGTTTCGGATCGTGCCTGCAGCCAGGTTAATCGCAAGCTCGTCGCCTTCCTCCACCTTGTCCCGGGCTTCCGCGCACTCCATGATGGGAAAGCCGAGGGCGATGCAGTTCCGATAGAAGATGCGGGCGAAGTACACTGCCACGATCCCGCCGATGCCCGCCTGCTTCAGAGCGAGTGGTGCCAGCTCCCTGCTGGAGCCGCTGCCAAAGTTCTCGCCTGCGACGATGATATCCCCCGGGGTGACTTTCTTGTGGAAGTTGGGGTCGATGCCCGCCATGGCAGCTTCACCCATTTGACTCATCGGGAGGCGCATATAGGGCCCAGGACATATGAGATCCGTGTTCACATTGTCTCCGAACTTCCAAACCCTTCCCCTTTCTGTCTTACTCACCTTCTATTCACCTCACAGATACTTCCTCGGATCTGCGATTGTCCCCGCTAGGGCTGACGCCGCGCACGTCATGGGTGAGGCCAAGTAGATTTGTGACTCGGGGCTGCCAGAGCGGCCCTGGAAATTCCTGTTTTGTGCTGAAACGCGGACTTCGGAGGCGGCTAAGAGGCCGCCGAGGTGTCCAGCGCAGGGACCGCAGCTCGGATGAGTCACTTCGCATCCCGCATCGAGGAACACAGATATCAGGTCCTTCCGCATAATCTCCCGGTAAACCTGCCACGAGGCCGGCATGATGATCGCATAAACATCGGGATGGATCTTCTTCCCCCGGAAGATGCGGGCTGCTGCCTCCATGTCCTCGTACCGTCCACCGGTGCAGGTTCCAACGAGGATGCTGTCGATCTTGACCCCCTCGACCTCGGACACCGGCTTCACCTTGTCAACGTTGTGGGGGACTGCGACAAGGGGTTCGAGGTCATCTCCCTCGAAGTAGTAATCCTTTTCGTACTCCCCATCCTCATCACTCTGGACAGGCGTAAACGGTACATCGGTTCGCTCTTTCACGTATTTCACGGTCTTCGCGTCGGGGTTGATGATCCCACTCTTCGCACCCATCTCCACAGCCATGTTAGAGAGGGTGATGCGTCCGTCGATGCTCAGGTCGTCGATAAGGGGTCCAGTAAACTCACATGCCTTGTACGTGGCGCCGCCGTGGCCGATGGCGCCTATCATTTTTAAGGCCATGTCCTTAGCCATGACACCCTTCGAGAGTCTTCCATCCCACACGATCTTGAAGCTGGAGGGCACTCGGAGCCAGAGCTTACCCGTCGCGAGGGCGAAGGCGCAGTCCGTGGATCCAATTCCCGTGGAGAAGGCGCCGAGGGCGCCGCCTGTCGTCGTATGGGAATCCGTGCCGATGACGACCGTCCCCGGGCGAATGAAGCCTTCATCGATCAATACTTGGTGCTCCGGTCCGCTTAGTCGGTAGAGGTGTCGAACACCATGGCTCTTCGCCCAGTCCACGGTGAACTTGATAACCTCCGCGTGACGGATGGTTGATGGGAGATTATAATGATCGATGAAGACAGCGAACTTATCCGGGTCCCAGATCTCGTCCCCTAACTCCTTAAAACTTTGAGCAAAGACCCGTGGCCCCACCGTCTCATGGGTGAAAAGCACATCGATGTCCGCCCAGATGAGGTCTCCTGGCTTTACTTCATCCCGGTTCGTGGCCTTCGCGAGGATCTTCTCCGTAATCGTTTTTCCCATATTCTCTTCCTCAGACTTGATTCCTGTTCACTCAAATATTTTTAAGCGATGGCGTCGTCCACCTCAAATATCCTTGAGAGCCCTGTAGAGTTGCGGGGTGCTGCTTTGCTTTCCTTTTGGTGTCCTGCCATCAAAATCAACTGCCTCTAGCATGTACCCCGTTCATTTTATAAATCTATCGTACTCCTCGTGTTAACACGTTGTACGCGTACCTAGGACGCCAGTGTTGAACACTGGCTTCAAAGACAACACACGTCCCTCGATACCTTGGTTAAGTCTGTCCTCTTTCATCGTTCTGGAGGTCTTTTTCCCACTGGAAAACCCGACTCATCCGTTAATTTCGATGAAGGGAACGAAAAATCAGTGTTCTCATTTTGACTTTTCCGAGTTTCTCTTTCTTGAGAACTGAATGGGAAACCCACTCTGTGTTGGTTGCTTTATTCCTTCAGAACGGGTATTTACGTTAGTGCTGTTGATGCCATCCGATCTCACCGCGATTTGGTGAAGGCCGCTAGCTCGATGTTTTTACGACGAGTGTTTCTGAGATGTAGTTGAAGAGTCTTTGTCTCTTCGTTGGGTAGAGAATCAATCCAATAATGCAGTCCAGGGGGAGTAGGAAGGCTTTTCCTAGGCTTTGGATGGCGGCGTGTACAAGATCGGTAGGTTCACCGTTCAGCGCGGTCACTCTGATCTTCATAACCATCTTTCCAACGGATTGTCCATTTATTCCTTCCATGAGGGTCCAATACAGAAAGTAAATGATGTTATCCAGTCCAAGGTGGACGAAGGGGATCCACTGGAGAGCCGAAGGTGCCCACAGGAAGCCGGGCCACGCTAGTCTCAAGACGACTTTGATGGGGGTGAGAAAGATTCCCAGAAGAATTAGGTCTATCACCCACGAAATTAATCGTTCTCCCCAAGTTGCTAAAGCAAGTCTGGTTACGGCTTCAACGGGTGCTCCACATTGTTGACAGTAAACCGCTCTTTCAGATAATGTTGCTCCACACTTTCGACAATAAGGCATTATTCCGTCTCCTCCGCTCCGTCGTAGCGCTTGACGCGTGTACACCCTCTTCTTTTCTCCACTAATGCTTATCGATTATAAATATTTTCGGTAATACAATCTCCTGTAACCGTCTTTAAAGCGATTCCTCTATTCAGGGGTCGGCCTTTATCAGAGACGACTTATCCGGACTATGCTTTTGACCGGATGTCTTCTCTGGGATCCCGGGTTATCTTCAGCTTCGACCTCCAGCCTAAAAGTATCTATGGCAATCAGCTCTTTCAATTGTTTGGCGGGTATAAATTAGAATATGTCGTCACCTGAATGTCGGTTTCCTTCCCAGATGCAAGATACAGTTACACGTCCGTTTTGATGCCTGCCTCGATGAGTTCATCAGAACGGATCCCTTATATTTATTCAAATCGTTGAAGAATAATGCTAGCTTAATCGCTACGAAAGATCAAGCTCTTCCTGATGAAGCTGCGTTGAACGCTAACTAGCTAAAGGTCGGAGGCTTTTCCTATCACGTTTTTGCGTCCGTCCTTCTCCTCAATGATGTAGATGTCCTGATTTACGAGGCCCTTGAACCTCTTTTTCACTACCTTGGCAATCGGTTGGAGATCCTCACGCTTGAAACTAGCCTCTTCCGCGTTTACGAGGGTGACGGTGGCTTTGAAGGGTTCGCCGAGACGGAGTTTCCGAAACCGTTTAAAGGCCTTCACGTCCTCTTTTTGAGCGTACTCTACGGTGACCTGCCCTAGGGAACGGTCCTCTTGAGAGATTGTGTGCAGGGTTCTGTATCCAGTCTTAGATTCGGGAAGCGCTTCGGATACCTCGATGCCCACGTCCTCTTCCTCGGAGAGGGCCTCAAAGCCTTCTAAGTTGATAATGTTGTTGCATGTGCTGCATTGGATGACCATTCTCTCGAGATAGTCCTCGTCACCCATGACCGTCTCGATTATCGTGTAGGTCTCCTCCGACTCATCGTCAGGTGAGATCAGGTTGTCGCAGCTGGGGCACTGAAACTCGCCACCGCCCTTAATTTTTGTGAGGTCTACGGTGAACGATTTTTTTCTCATAGCAGAAACCAACCGCTCATAATATAGACTTATACGAGGACAATATAAATAACACGCTCTCGACGAAAAGTGTTTCACTCCACCTTTAGCTAGTTTCTAGCCTTCTCACATCTTTCTAGCTAGCTCCAGTTTTAGGTTTGATCTTCGTTGAGCCAGTCCTTGCAGATGTTGACGCCGGCTATAGCCGTCTTTGCGTAGCCGTCGACTCCTGCTTGCCGTGCGTACTCCTCGGTAACCGTTGCACCTCCGATGATGACCTTCACCGCGTCACGTACGCCTTCCGTCTTCAGTTTCTCCACAATGATCGGGAACTGCTCTAAATTGGTGGTGAGTAACGCGGAGAGGCCCAGGACGTCGGGGCTATGTTCCTTGACCGCCTCGACTATCTTGTCCGCTGACACGTCGACGCCGAGGTCGATGACCTTGAAGCCGGCGGTGGTCATCAGCGTCACAAAGATGTTCTTGCCAATGTTGTGGAGGTCTCCCGCTACGGTGGCGACGACTGCTGTCCCCAGTTTCCCGTCAGTTGCCTCCTCCATGTAGGGCTCTAGGACTTCAAGGGCGTCCTTCATGGTCTCTCCTGCTATGATCAGCTCTGAGACGAAGTATTCACCTGCCTCGTACTTTTGCCCCACCCGCTCCATACCCTCTGACATAACGTCCACAATCCTTTCCGCTTTTACTCCTCTCTGCACCGCCTGGAGAACCATCTTCTTTAAGGCTTCCACATCGAAGGTTACGAGGGCTTCCCTAATCGCTTCAAAGAGCTCTTCCTTTTTTTCCAACATCTTTCAACTTCCTCCTTCACAGAGACGCGTTGAATTCCTCTACAATCTTTTTAACGAATCCCACTCGCTCGATTGCGGCGTTGGCTGGTACCAAGTCTGAGACCCCCAAGATGAGTCGGGGATAGAAGGCGTGCAGGAGCTTCTTAACATGGTCTTCCAGGGTTTTGAGGGGGGTCCACGGACAGAAGAAGACTGCGGGAATTCCGTCGCGTAGGAACATCCCCGTCATCCCCTCCTTCATCTCCTCGAGGGTCACATCGCCCTGAGGGACGGGCGTCACGCACTCCAATCCATCAAGACCCGTCTCCCTAACCAGAGGGAGCAGCTGCTTCACAAATCCGTCCCAATGGGACGTTGCATACATCCCCATCTCATGGACCTTCGACATTACCCGCTGATAGAAGGGCAGCACGTACTTCTTGAAGTGCGGGGGGGAACACATGTCCTGATGCATGTTGTCGCCGAAGCTCAATTCGACGATAGGTCTGCCTTTACACGCCTCCAGCATCATATAGAACTGCTCCTCCAAGAGGTCCAGCAGCTCCTCCATCTCCTTCTGATGTCGCCACAGCATGATCACCGTCCGCTGGAACCCCATGGAGCCCACCATGAGCCATAATAGGGGTGAACGGGGGAGCTGGATTCTGAGCGGTATCTGGTCACCATACCTCTTCGCACCCCACTCGTGACGCAGCCGATTCCATACATACCTCCTTTCATCTAGGACGTGCTTGTACACCTCGATGTCCTTCAACTCCTTGAGGTAGTACTCCACATTGTAGAGGGAAGTGCCGTACTCGGTTCTTCGTTGAATCTGCCGAATAGACCCTGCAGGCGTCCGGTACTCCGTAATCACGTAGTCCTGGGGCTCCGCCTCATAAAAGAGCCCGTGGGTCTGCTTAACCCACACTTCAACATCGTCCCCCTCCTTCGTCTGAAGGGGTAAGTACCCAGCGAATTCGGAGCCTGCGCCCCCTGGTCCCCATACTTCTCGCGGCGTCACCCCTAGATCTTGGTAGACCTCGTCGATGTACATGCCTCGATACTTGTTCGGGAGGGTTCCCGCGGCCATGTTCACGTCAAACCAGTGTTTGATTCTAGGCTGGAAGACCACGCCCAAACCCTTTCGATCCTCATAGACCGCCATCATCCGGTCCCTAGTTTCCGTCACATCCGTCATCTCATACCTGTGTTGATACATGATTTCACCCTTTTTTCATTTAAGACTTTGCTGTCCTGACTTAGCTACCATTGAGCCTTACGCGCCATTTATGCTGTGTTGAGTCGAATAAACCGGGCTTAAGCGGAGAGTTCTTCCCTTCTTCTCTGCTGTAGAGGAATCGGATAAAAAAAGTCATAACTTAATAAATGACATCTTCGTTTTTGAAGCCTTATGAACGTAACGATTCATCTCACAAAGGAGGTCCCGCCGAAGGGATCCATTCTCATTTGCGGGCTGCCCGGCATCGCCTTCATTGGCAAGCTTTCCGTGGACTATCTGATCCGAGAGCTTGGGGCCAAGTTAGTGGGGGAGGTTCACTCCCGCTTTTTCTCACCCTACGTCCTCATCGGAAAGGATGGAGTCGTTGAGCTCTTGAGGAACGAGTTGTACTACCTGAGGGACGAGACGGGCAGAGGCATCTTCTTCTTCACCGGGAACGCGCAAGCGGCGTCCCCGGAAGGCCAATACTCTCTCGTTGACGAGGTTCTGGATGCCGTCATCCAACTCGGTGTGAGACACGTGTACTCCATCGCCGCCTTTGTGACGGAGAAACCCTTTGAGCGACCACAAGTCTACGGGATTGCTACGAAGCCGTCTCTCGTGGACGGAATGACCGAGTGGGGGGTGTTGCCGATGGACCAAGGCAGTATCAGTGGCATGAATGGGCTGATCCTCGGTCGAGCTCGGATGAAGAAGCTTGACGGTACCTGCTTACTCGGCGAAACCCATGGATACCAGACGCCGACAGGCCAATTCATCGTCGACGCCAAGGCAGCGAGGGCGGTTTTAGACGTTCTCACCGCGATGTTAGGTTTATCCGTGGACATGAAACCCTTGGAAAAGCAGGCAGAGCAGATGGACGAGTTAACGACGAGGATGGCAGAAGTCGAAAAACAGGTCCGAGAAGAGCTGCAAAGAGCTGCTAACCGGGACCCCTCTCGCTACATCACTTGACTAACAGGATTGAACGACGCTGGAAAGCACTTGGATACGCCATTACAAGCAGCCTGACATAACTGAGGCCATAGCGGTAGCCGGCTCTCCAGGGCTGCGATCAATCGGTAGCCTGGTGATCAACTCCCTGATCCAAAAGGTCAAGCCAGAGCTGATCGCGGAATTGCACTCCACCCATTTCCCTCTCATCTACCAGACCAAGCCGTCCTACGCCTCCCACCCCCGACTTCCCGGTATCGGGGGGATCACGATCGAGTCTGGAGTCGCCGAGTTCCCGCGGATCCAATTCTACTTCCACCCATCACCCCCCCTGATCATCACACAGGGCTGCCACGCCAACTTCAACGGTCAATACGAGGTGGCTGAGAAGGTCCTGGATTTCTATAAAGACCTTCGGGTTAAGCGATTAATCGTGGTCGCAGGGTACGGGCTGAAGGGAGCGGATGTCTGCTGCGCCGCAACCAACCCCAAACTCATGGACGAGCTAAAACATAAATACGGGGTTGAAGTCGGCTACGAAGGACCTTTCTACGGCTTCTCCGGATTAGTCTTCGGTCTAGCGCAGCTGAAAAGCATAGACGCCCTCTGCCTTTTCGGGCGGACGGAACCAACACCAGACTTTCCGGAGAGCCCAGATGAAGAAGCCGCAACAACCCTTCTGAATAAACTCACACAGATACTAAACCTAACCCTAGATACGTAGGCCGCTTGTGCACATCCGTAGAGACTTACTAGCTAGCATTTTTTTTCTATTATATTCCTCTGTTAGATGGATTTAATAGACATAGGCATTGTTTGAGCCATTTCCCTAACTGATAAAACAACGTCCTTCTGTCTACGTTCCGTATCTTCTTTATGCGGATGATACATCTATTCTATCTGTAATGTTCTGGTTTAAACAATTCACAAGATTTTTCACTCTAAATTAACTAGCTATTTTAAATGATTAGAGGAACTGACTTAACATAATCACTTAAAAGGAACCTTTTTAGCAGTGAAACTCCTTTTACTCGTAAAACTTTCTAGGTGAGTCCTTTGACGAAAAAGGAACGTGTGCTTCTAGGGCTGAGAGGAAACGCTTTGGTGCTCACTTTAACTGAATTCTTGATAACCTGCGGGATGTTTCTCACAAACCCTTTCTGGTCCCTCTATGTTCTCGAGCTAGGGGCCTCAATTTACGATCTGGCCCTCTTTAGCCTGTTGACTGGGTTGGTGCCTGCCGCGTTCATAGCCCCCGTGGGGTACTTAGGAGACCGAATGAACCGAAAGAAGCTGATTATCGTCGGAAACCTGCTTTCTTGCTTTGGTCCGCTGCTGAATGCCTTTGCGACAAACTGGATGCAGCTACTTCCTGGAACACTAATAGGTTCTATGATGAGGGTATTCAATCCTGTGACGCAAGCGTTTGTAGCTGAAGACATATCGCCATCCGAGCGAGGGAAAGCGTATGCGACGCGATTCACTTTGCTGATGATCCCTGGAACGTTTACGCCTACCGTGGCAGGTATTTTTATCGATACGATGGGCTTCGAGACGGGGATGCGATACATGCTGTTTTTAAACGCGGGAATGCGGTTTATTATGGTCGCGCTGATAGTGCGATTCCTCAAGGAGGGAACGGCTTCTCCCAGAACCCAGCGCATAGGTAAACTGAAACTTTCTTCTCTTAGACCAGCTCTTTCAGAAATGTTCAAGCCCCTCTTATCAAATAAGACACTGCGAGTGATGGCGACGGGGAGCGCGGCTTCAGCCTTCTCCATGGGGATGATGATGCGGTTTCAATCAGTATACGTGGTAGAGGTTATCGGATTGACAAAGACGGATTGGGGCTTGATTACGAGTTGGGTCGCTATCGTGCGAATCCTGACTAGAATCCCTCTGGGAGGATTAGCGGATAAGTGGGGAAGGCGAAGAAGCATCCTAATCAATTATTGTCTCCAACCCCTCTGCACTTTCGCGTTAGCCTTCTCCAACGATTTTATTACAGTTTTCTTTGCGATGGCAGCTCGCACTCTCGTGTTTAACGTCGGTATGCCCGCTTGGCAAGCGATGATAGCCGATATCGCTCCCTCAAACGAGCGAGGAACAGTGTACGGATCAATGGGAACCGTACAGATAATAGTGCAGTCCGTGGCACCAATCGTAGGGGGCACAGCGTGGGACGCCTTTAGCCCTGAGTGGATCTTCTACCTAGCGGCTTTAGGTCGAGCATTTTCAGCTGGATGGCTATTAAAGTTTTTAAAGGAACCAGAACAAAGGGCCGAATAACCACTTCATGAAGCCATTCAACGGTAGATGGAGACCCAGTTATCTGTTACCAAGAAACTGATAAACACATGTTGGATCCCTCGATAAATACTAACTTATCCTCTCACCCTTTTATGTAGCTAGAGCAAGCTTGTTACCAGGATAAAAAACGGAAACTGAACACCGTAAATTAATTCTTGAAGATCTCTCTGGACGGCTAGCCATTTATATCGCTCTGAATAACGACTTTACTCACAAATCCCTACAGATAAAAGCATTAGGTGGACCGGCGGGGATTTGAACCCCGGGCTTCCGCCATTTTGGAGTATTTGCCAAGGCGGCGATCATTCTGTTGATACTTTACATTTCCAGGCTGGTCTACCGGCCCATGTAGTGGGGTATGAAAAGTATTGCAAGCTCTTATATTTGATGGTTGGGTTCCGTGATTGCTAGGACGTTTGGGTGCTGCTGGAGGGTCTTTATCTTGGTGAGGGGGAAACGATGACGACGTTGTCTCCCCTTACGATGATGGTTCCGAGGGATTGGGTGTTTTCTGGGTCGGAGATGTCGTCTGCTTCCTCTAACACGAGGTTCATGTGCATGTCGAAGCCTTGGAGTTTTCCTCTCAGGCTCCTATTCCCTCTCAACCTTAGTAGAACAAGTTTTCCAAGACTTTCTTCCAGAATTTTTGTCGCTACTTCTGCCATTTACGAGTCAACTCTGTCAGTCAATGAAGATATGAATTTAACGTATCCAATTTAAAGCTATTGATTTTTACCTCCTTCTCGAAAGCAGATCGTTATTTTTGGTACAACTTTCTACCGGAAAAGGTATTACAAACTAGCTAGTTTTGTCACCTGTCTCGTCCTAATCCTTTTTAAGTTCAGGAATCAGATTTGAAATGGGAATAACAGTATGGGACTCGTAGCGCACGCGCACACCTGTTATAGAACTCTGCAGCGCGCGCTAAGGGTAAAGTTGAGCGTGTGATTTGACTTCATGGAACGTTCTCACTGATTAACGTCTCTTGCGACTGGAGGTATGACGGGATGCAAAGTATACTAGTTCCGTTTCAAACGCTGCTAAACCCGAAGAAACTGGTTCTATTATCGATTGTGTTCGTGTTGATGGCGACGACGATTCACCGGGGGGACTTCTTCGCCCACGAGGAACAGGCCTACGTGATCCTTCATGATCACCAATTACCCTATGCTCAAGCCCAAGAAGAGAAAAACTGTTGGTACCCACCCCTGTTTCTGGTTTTTCCAGTCGTCGCACTCGGTCTTGAATCCTTGGTTTTTGGAAATCTGTATCACAGCGGCGTTCTCCGCCCCCTCTTCTACGTGCTCTTTAAACTACCTTCCCTGATCCTCTTCCTCTACTTGGGCCGGTTCTTCCGCGACGATGAAAGGCCTTTCTGGCTGTATTCGCCCCTCGTCATTTTTGTGTTTGCCGTATGGGGGCAAATCGATGTAGCTGTCACCGTCTTGACGTACCTCGCCTATCTGAAGTTACCTGATCACAGACCCATGAGTGCTCTTTTACTTAGCATGGCAATTTCCATCAAATTGTACCCCGTGATTCTGCTCCCCCTCTTCGCAGCGTCACTGGTTGACTTCGATAAGAAGGTTAAATACCTCATACTGACGACGGCGTTCACGACTATATTTTGCTTTCCCCTGCTCTTCAATGAAGGGTGGCGAACCCTGTTGGTTCAAGCGAATCGTGGCGTCTTCGGTTTCACTGTTCCCAGCGCGCTGTTCCACGCCAAATGCCTTGGGTTGATCCCAAACTTCACGACGCTGGAATATGCTGCATACAGCAACCTAGTCAACCTGATCGGAAAAATCGTCTTCCTATCGTGGTGTGCCTTCGCCGTCTTCAGGATTACCCGGACGAAGAGGCTACGCAGATACGTTGTGCTGACTATCCTCCTGTATTATCTGACGAGTACTTGGCTGTTACCGCAGCACCTCGTCTTCGTCGTGCCCTTCCTCATTCCCCTCCTTGCTGCATCTCCTTGGCTTAAAAGGATCTACTTGATATTCAACATCGCACCAATCCCCTATCCCCTCATCTTCCTCTACCACCCCCTGTATTTCTTCGTCTACTCCGAGTCTCCCGGAACGCAATATATGACTGAGGTATTGATGGGCAGCTGGTTTCGAACTTGGATGACGTACCATCCACTTCTCACCATATTGGTCCCGATACTCCTGATCGTCATCAGCCTTCTGCTTCGTCGCCGCGTCGCGGAGGTGGTAACGGGTCAGAATCCCATCCCCCGCACCACTAGCTAGCTAAGATATAAAAAGAGAATTGTACACTTAGATACGCAAGGTGAATTATGTGGTTAAGAAGGTGAAGTTGAGAGGAGATGAAGCCTTAGCACAAGCCATGAAGGAATCTGGCGTCGATTACTTCTTTTACGTCTCGGGTGGCATGTTGATTCCTTCATTTCCTGCCATTGAAAAAACGGGCATCAACATGATTTTGTGCAGGAATGAAAAGTCCGCGACCAACATGGCTGACGGCTATGCGCGGATGACGAAAAAGCCGACCGTCTGCTACGGTCAACACGGCGCCGCCGCCGCAATTCTCGCTTCGATGCTGTACGAGCCCATGTTCGCCCACAGCCCAGTGGTCGCTGTTACACCGTCTACACGGCATAGAGACAAATGGAGTTATCAGGAATGCTATGAAATGCCCTACTTCAATGAAACATGTAAATTCAATGTAGATGTCTCGGATCTGAGTAGACTCGCGGAGTACATACGTACCGCTATCCAGGTGGCGGTGAGCGGGTGCCCTGGCCCGACCCACGTCAATGTCCATCTTAATCCTTACGAAACAGTGGAGATGCCTGAGATCTATGGGGACGAGATCTTCTTTCAGGTTCCGCCCTTCCGACCTCGGGCAGAACTAGAGCAGGTTAAAGAGGCGGCCAAGCTTCTGGCTAATTCTAAGCGACCTGTGATGGTGTGCGGTTCCGGCATCCATCTCTCCGGGGCCTACGACGAAGTGCTGGAGCTAGCCGATATGTTGACGATCCCCGTCGTCACGAACCCTAACGGGAAGGGATGCTTTCCAGAAGATCACCCCCTCTACGTGGGCGTGGTAGGCTCCTACGGGAGGGAAATCGCTAACGAAGTCGTGCGTGAAGCGGACCTCGTCTTCTTCGTCGCAACACGGGCAGGCACCCATGTGACCTTGAATCAAACAGCACCTGACCCAGAGGTTGCGAAGATCATTCACCTCGATATCGACCCAATGGCCATAGGTCGAAACTATAAGGCAAATGTCGCCCTCGTCGGGGACGCTAAGGCGACCCTGCAGGAGCTCTTAGCAGTCCTCAAGACCATGATAGCCAAACCCAAGCCCAAAGGGCAGCGCCTTCAAGCAATCGCCAAGGCCGTCAACGAGTATGAACGCATAATCAGGCCTTTACTGGACTCTGATGCTGTCCCGATCAAACCTCAGCGTTTGATGAAAGAGGTTTCAAATTTTCTGTCGGAAAGAGATATTGTCGTCAGCGACACGGGCCAAATGTGCTGCTGGACCACTCGCTTCATCCAGTTAAAGAGTACAGGGTTAACCTTTTTACCAGTCGGGGGAACCCTGGGTTCGAGCTTCGCCTTGGCCATGGGTGCCTCCTTCGGTGCGAAAGATGGGCAGAGAGTGATAAACATGATAGGCGATGGGGGCATGGGTTACAATCTCACAGAACTGGAAACCATTAGACGATATAATGATCGGCACGTGCCATTCGTGGCCGTTGTTAACAACAACTCGAGTCTCGCTATGGTGCGACCGGTCTCAGAGGACGTGAAGAAGACGCCCCCACGCATTTTTTACAGTGACTTCGTTGAACTCAACTACGCGAAGATCGCCGAAGATTTCGGGTGCTACGGTGTGCGCGTTGAGAGACCGGGAGAGATAGCGGATGCGCTGAAGGACGCCTTTGATTCCGGGAAGCCAGCAGTCATAGATGTGGTCACAGACATGAGGGAACATGCCCCAACCGGGTCAAATCGGTTGCAAAGACTCACACCTCTCCATCTTCCGGTGTACTAACACAGCGAGTCCATCTCCGACATACGAATGGACGACTCTAAGTCAATGGGATGTATTTCCTTCCCCTTTTTTTATTTGGGTGTGTACGATAGGTGCTTTCGGCTTCAACCTAGCGTAACAAGTTAAATACAGAAATAGAGACGTTCCGAGCTAGGAACCCAAGTAGAATTATGCCGGTAGTAGTGCTCTATCAGTTCAGACATGCTAGCAAACTATTTAAAGGCTATACGCCTTTCAGACTTACCTTGATGAAGTTATGGGTATAAAGTTTATGACGCCAATCGTTGCTGAGCCCTATAAGTTCACCTGGTTCGCTGTCGAGTTCCCGGATCTAGGTCCCTATGAAGTCATCTTTCGGAATAAAGCCTGCCTCATCTGTGGCAGCGATCTCCACTCATACAAGGGCTTACATCCATTCGCCCCCATCCCAACCTGCACTGGCCACGAGGTTGCGGCGGAAGTGGTCGAGGTCGGAAGTAAAGTCACTACCTTACAGGTAGGGGACAGAGTATATGTTGCAGGTACAGGTGCAAGCTCTTTGCCTTGCGGTCAGTGCTTCTACTGTGTGCGAGGTGAACGGGGGCGCTGCGTGAACCCTTCTAAATCGATCAGTTTCAAGGTTGGCGGCAAGGTCGTCAGCCGTTTCCCAAGCGGATTCGGTGAATACTCGATAAATCATGAAGCAAGAGCCTACAAGATTCCGGATAACGTTTCCTTCTATGAAGCCGCTACCACCACGGACGTCTCCTACGTAACCGGTGTGGTTATACGGTCGGGAGGTGGAATCGGTAACTCCGCCGTGGTAATCGGGGCCGGCCCTATTGGACTCCGTACCCTGGAAGTCGCGAAAGCTGCGGGAGTCTCCCCGATATTCGTCTCCGAACCCGTGGATTATCGATTGGCGAAGGCCAAGGAGCTGGGTGTCGATGCAGTCATCAACCCCATGGAGGAGGATCCCATCGAGCGGGTGATGGAGCTCACCGACGGAGCCGGCGTGGACATCGTTTACGATGCAGCTGGAAACTTGCGTGCCACGCAACAAGGTCTCGACATGTTGAAGACGCGGATCGGTGGCGCAGGTAAACTCTACCTCATGGGTCTGTATGAAGCCCCCAACAATAACCTCACTTTCAATGTCTCAGATTTAATGCATAAGGCTGGGGCCATATCGGCGGAATGGGGTCGAGGCGGCGGTCGAGGCATCATCCAAGCATCGCTGAACATGATGAGTCAGGGAAAACTACACATTTTGAAGTGGATCACCCATAAGATTCCTGAGGAACGGGCTGACGAAGCCATGCGAATGCTGATCGAGAAGCGGGATAACGCCATAGGTGTAGAGATCGTCCACTAGCGCCTTTAGTAGCTAGCTGACTTAAGATGTTGAAAATATTTGATTTGCTAGCTATTGGTTGAGACTACATACTCTTATTGGCAGGTTAGCAGTTCTACAGCTTTAACCATTCCGGAGTCATATTGGCTAGCTCTAATGGAGAAGAATATCATGAGGCTGGCTAGCTAGCGATCTTACGAGGTGAGGGAACTGCTCCGCTGGCGGGGGAGGTCTTCCCTATACTCGAAGAATGTTGAGCAGACGTGCCAGCGGGTTCCTTCATCCCTCAGAAGAAAAGGAGCATCAGGTCTGAGGTCATGATAGGCTCCACGTTCCGTCTCTGTTTCGAAGCAATTCTTGACCATCGAAGAGAATTCTATGCCCTTTGAAGACATCCATGGTCTTGATCATGTCCCAGTGGATCGCGCTCTCGTTGACACCGCCACATTCCTTGTAGGCTCGACCGAGAGCCAGGTGGATCGTGCCCCCGATCTTCTCGTCGAAGAGGATGTTCTTCGTGAATTTCTGGATGCCCATGTTGGTTCCAATACCCAGCTCTCCCAATCGCTTGGCACCTTCATCGGTCTCAATCATGCTCTTAAGCAACGCCTCGTTTCGCCCTGCTGAGTACTCCACGACCTCACCCTTCTCAAAGATTAACTTCACTCCTTCAACGGCTTTTCCGTATACGACAGCAGGCAGGTCAAAGAAGATCGTGCCCTCCGCGGAGTCTTCGATTGGCGCGGTAAACACTTCGCCACCCGGAACATTGTGGGTCGGTCCTCCGACAACCGCGTTTCTGCCTAAAATGGACATAGTCAGATCGGTTTCCTCACCGATCAATCGGACCTCATCGGTCTCATCCATGGCCTCCTTCAGCCACTGCATGGTTCTGATCTGTTCGTCCCAGTCGATCAGAACGGCAGAGTAGACGAAGTCCTCATACTCGCGCAGCGACATCTCCGCGTCCTGTGCGTAACCGACAGTTGGATACTGCGTAAGGCACCACCGTTTACTCAACCGTTCCTCCTGGAGTGTCTTTAACGCCTTGGAGCGACTGCTGATTTTCTTGGGATCGACGTTGCTCAAGCTCTTCGTGTTGCTGTTCGACCGTATCGAGATTATGACATCTGAGGCTTTAACGAGTTCGAGGTAATGCCTCGGCATCGTTGTGAGGGTC
>JAOZHB010000078.1 GCA_026015035.1 Candidatus Bathyarchaeota archaeon
CCGATTTTTTGTAGGTCCATGCCTGTGGCATAGACGTTCATGTTTATTCGACCCCATATACATTGGGAGGTCATGGCTAAGACTAAACCTTGCTCAGCGGCATACTGTATTTGAGGGAAGAGGTCTTCCGCTACGTGGCCCAGGCCCGTTCCCTCAAAAACGATGCCGTGAAAAGCGTTCTCCACAAACCATCGCAGTATGGTTGGAGGTAAGCCTGGGTAAAACTTGATTAAAGCGACCTTTTCATCGAAGTTCGGCTTCAGAACAAGTTTTCTGTCAGGATCTCTTTTCGCAACGTCGGTTCTTAAGAGAGTTATTTTATCACCTTGAATTCTGGCGAGGGGCTCTGAGTTCACTGAGGTGAAGGCGTCTCTTCTGCTGGTATGGCACTTCCTAACCTTGGTACCTCTGTGTAAAATGGTTGTCGTGTCTGAGGTGGTGTCATGCATTCCGACCATGACCTCTGCGATGGGGCTTCTGGCAGCGGCTTGAACCGCGTGTATGAGGTTTATCGCTGCGTCTGAGCTCGGTCGATCAGATGAACGCTGGGAGCCTACCAGTATGACGGGTATAGGAAGATTATGTAACGCGAAGCTTAAGGCTGCTGACGTGTGTGCCATGGTATCCGTGCCATGGCAGATGACGACTCCGTCAACAGAATTATTGAGGTGTTTTGCCACACATTCGGCTAATTCACTCCAATGCGGCGTATGAAGATTCTCGCTGAAGAGGCTGAAAAGTACCTCGGCGCGGATGTTAGCTATATCCGAAAGCTCTGGGACGACGTTGCAGAGATCGCTTGCAGAGAGGGCGGAGTGAACCGCTCCGGTTCTGTAGTCTACCCTGCTTGCGATGGTGCCTCCCGTGCTTATGATGACCACGGTGGGCAGATCCTTCCTTTCGTTTAAAGTCTCATCGGCTTTGAAGGAGGGTTTAGCGCCCTCCCCCGCCGTTTCTAAGACCATGTTGGGTGAAACTCTCAATCCTATGTTGTAACCGTTTTTCAGTTTAAGGACGATGTGAAGGTCATCAGCTAACTCGTAGCGAGGCATCAACACACCTTCAAAAACCTCACCTTCTCTAGTCACTTTTACGAGGTCTCCGACGCCAACTTTTGCCTTAATCAGGGTGTCTTGGGCTTTTCCTCTGTAACCCGATAATTCCTTCGTCATCGTTACAGCCTACAACCACATTGACGGGGCTCTATTTAACCATTGGTTGCAAGTATTAAATTGATTTAAGCCTCAGGCTTACATTGCTAAGAACCACGGAGGGGAAGATTATCGACGCTTGTTATGGCTTGCGGCATTAAACGTCAGATCGACTCGAGAAAAATCTTTAGAGCGAAAGAAACGGAACTGACGACGACGAGTATTTCATGTAGACTATTGTAGTGAAGTCGAAAAGAAAGCGTATATGCCTCTGTAAGTCTGTTGAACACCTTGAGAGAGTTGGACTCGTGAAAGGATGAAGTAACTAATTCTGAAGAACTTTAACCATATATGGTCCACGGGGCGTATATCCTTGAAGGCTGAAATAGGTTCTCGAGCCCAGAGCACTTGTGACAAGGATCTTCTTGAGTTCGAACACGTCTCGCGAAATTCTTTCAGCTTCTCTCAATAAAGCCTTTCCATATCCCCGATGCTGCCAAGATCCACTCGCATGTCTTCCCACGGGAACGAGGGGGCCATACACGTGCAGTTCCCGCACCAAGGACGTTTCCCCTACAGTGATTTCTGGTCGATGAACCTTCTTCGAGGGGATTCGAAGTCTGAGAAAACCGATTAGGATATCGTTCTCCACGTCTTCATAGGCGATGAAATATTCTATGCCCTCTGACGCCTCATATCTTTGAACCGTCAACTCAATCTCACTCATGCTTGGTTCCACACCGTCCGTCATGAATCTGTGTCCTACCTCCCTACAGCGTATACATCTACATCGGATCCCTTGGGCCTTCAAGTTTTCGAAGACGATTTGACGAAGGTTGCTCTTCTGTACCCCGTTCAGAATTAGCTGAGCAGGTATATCCCGTTGAATCCTCATAATTCGAATCCATGAAGGAAGGAACCTCTTCACTTCGGTGATAAGGCGGGTAGCCTCTTCAGTCGTGTAGGCTGCGTAGGTACCTTCGTTCCACCAATCGTAGAGTTTCGATCCTTTCAGCACGAGGCAAGGATAAATCTTCAACATATCTGGCTTAAACGCGGTACTCTCAAAAAGGGCGTGAAAGCCATCCAAGTCTCGTTTATAGGTTGATCCGGGGAGGCCCGGCATCATGTGATAGCAGACCTTTAACCCGGCGTCCTTCAGAATCCTCGTCCCATCGATGACGTCCCTCACGGTGTGTCCTCGTTCCACAAGCCGATAGACATCGTCATAGACGTTCTGGACACCGACTTCGACTTTGGTTACACCCATCTCAAGCATTTCATCTATCTGCTTTTCCTTTGCGTAGTCAGGTCTCGTCTCGAAGGTTATTCCCACGTTTTTTATTTGGCTTCTCTCCGCTTTCCATTTTGCTTCAGCTAAACTCCGTGACTCTTCACCCGTGATAGCGTCTAAACACCGTTTAACAAAGTTCCTCTGATACACCAGAGGGGTTGCAGGGAAGGTGCCACCCTGAATGATTAATTCAACTTTTCCTACACTGTGCCCAATTCTTCTCAACTGATCCAATCGACTGGAAACTTGTCGATACGGGTCGTAATCGTTCTGCAGTCCCCTCATGGTTGACGGCTCTCGACCCGTGTAACTGTTCGGCACGTTTTCTATTGATGGACAGTACACGCATCTGCCGTGGGGACAAGGATCCGGCTTCGACATCACCGCGATCACATTTATGCCGGAAAGGCTTCTAACGGGCTTAAGCCGTAGCTTTGGAAGGATCCTTTCCCGTTCCAAGTCTGTGGCCTCAGCCAATACGTCAGCGTTGGTTGGAATCTTCTTCAAGCCATATTTTCTACAGACCACGACCTTGAGCCTTTCAAGACTCACCTCCTCTCGGGTAAGAAGAGT
>JAOZHB010000117.1 GCA_026015035.1 Candidatus Bathyarchaeota archaeon
GGTGCAAGTGGTTTCGGGGAAGAAGACGAAGGCCGAGATCCTAGGCCTTGACGGCACGGTTGATATTTACACGTGGGGCTCGTATATTTGAGGGATCAGTATGGACACACGTCCCGCTATGATCGTAAACGAAAAGGACAATGTTGCGACTGCCTTATCCGACCTCGCTGAGGGTGACCAGGTGACCTTGATGGGCACGGGGAACCCGGGAGGCATCACAGCCAGTCAACCCATACCCTTCGGTCATAAGATCGCCCTCAACGCGATTGCGGAGGGCGAAGCCATCGTCAAATATGGTGAAGTCATTGGACGCGCAACGAAGCGGATAATGCCTGGGAACCATGTTCACATTCACAATGTTGAAAGCCTGAGGGGAAGAGGAGACGTCCACGAGTAAGGATCGGGACGTCAACCTCTGCTAGGAATCACCGGGATCACGTGGAAGTGAACACTATTCTTTGGCAGCGTGGTTGCTAGAACGCTTCTTCTCAAGCCTTAAGTATCACAATGTTGGTGTTCTGGCACGGGTTGAGGGTAATCAAGCACACTCGCTAATTCTTCCTTAGGTCTCCGGCAACAACGAACGAGCGTCCTTACCCTTTTTCAAGACAAGGCGGAGAGTAGGGCTTTAATGTACCCCACGTGGTATGCGAGGCTGGCCCGCCTCTTCTCGTCATCCACCATTATCATCGGGTGATCTGGACTCAGAGATCCCTCGTATCCCGTCGCCTTCAAGGCCTTCAGAATACTGAACATATCCATATCCCCGTCATCCAAGGCCACCTCTTCGTATCCGCCCGCGCTGGGGATCGTTCCCCGCACATTCCTGAAGTGAACGTGGAAGATCTTATTGTTGCAACCGAAGAGGCGTATTTGCTCATATACGTCCACGCCCGACTCGTACCGCGTCCCTACGCAGAAGAGCAGCCCCAGGTTCTCGCTTGGAACGGCCTCAAAGACGCGGTTGATCATCAGCGGATTTATGATCCCGGGGAGTAGGTTTTCTTCATCTGGGACGGGGGGATCATCGAAGTGGAGCATCAAATTGACTCCCGCGTCTTCAGCAACAGGGACGATTCGCTGAAGCGCCTTCACAAGGTTCGAAACGTATTCCTCAGATGAAATCTTTTCCGTGACATGATGAGCCCACCGACTGGTCAGGTCTCTCTTCGCAAGCTCCTCCCGCATCAACTCAACGCTCCAAGCACTCATTTCGTAGCCTCCCCTGTGGGCACGTCGATGCCGACCGGGAACCAAAGCAGGACCCTGTCGAATGCCCAGTGGCCAAACCCAGATGAGGGGGATGGACTCTTTACCTGCGAATGCTATTATCTCACAGGCTGTTTTAAGTTGTTCTTCCCCTTCAGGCTTACCGAAGAGCGCGTCTACGATGGTAAATCGTAGGAGGTGGGCCTTGAGGCGGGCGTCCCGAATCCGTTTCACAAGCCTCTCTAAATTCTGAATCGGGTTCTCCGTCGTTTGATCACGAGGCATGGCTGAGATGTTAACTAGGTTCACGCCCAGCTGTTTTAAGAACGTCATATCGTCGTCGAGTGAACCCTCCGACGTCTCTCGTAAATTTACTGAAATCTCCATTTCACACACACTCATACCCGTCTTTTCGATTGATGATCTTTCGACTGGCTCTCTTCACGATCGTTACTTTCGAAGAAATGTAGGGTTGTTTCTACTTAAGGTTTGGGCTTGGGCTTGATTGCTGCTACTACACTGTCGGTTTTACGAGAACCTTTACGGAAATAGCTGGTTGAAGGGCGACTTCAAACGCTTCTTTCGCGCTTTCAAGGGGGAATTCGTGGGAAATGAGGGGTTTAAGCTGGATCTTGTCCTCAAGGATGAGCCTTATGGCTTCCTCAAACGCGTTCTCTGCGTAGCTGCCATACCCATAAACGACCAAGTTTTTAGACACGATCTCCTCGGGGTCGATTTCCGTCCTTTTGCTGTAGTGGGCGATCAACATGATTCGTCCCCGCCGTCTTGTAAGGGAAACCGCCTGTTTGGTCGTAGGAACGGCACCCGCGCATTCGAAGGTCACGTCGACCCCCTCGCCGTCCGTCAAGGCATGAACCCGTTCTTCCACGTCTTCTTTTGCTGCGTCAATCCCTATCGCTCCAAGCTGTCTGGCAACGTCAAGCCTTCGAGGTGATATTTCACTCACAATGACGTCTTCGATGCCTTCGCTTCGACACCGCTGCAGGAGACACAGACCTATAGGTCCCGCTCCAAGGATCAGCACTCTATCTGTGACTGCGGGCTTTACTCCCCAAAACCCGTTTAACGCAACGATCAGCGGTTCGATTTGCGCCGCTTCGTTGAAGCTTATCTCCTCCGGAACCTTCCTGATGGGCCTTTCGTCGGCATTTGGGATCCGAAGGTACTCCGCGAAGGCGCCCATGCCGTCACGCACCCAGTTAAGCCCTAACGTAACTCTATCGTCAACCTTGATTCGCTTGACGTTTTTTCCGACCCGGGTGACGATCCCGCCGTACTCGTGCCCCGAGTTCAGGGGATACGGTGCCAAGCGACGACCAAACCGATCGCCTACATATCTGTGAATGTCAGATCCGCAGATACCGCATGCTTTAACCTTTATAAGGACGTCCTCAGGACCTATCGTCGGCACGGCAACGTCTTCTACCCGGATGTCGCGAGATCCATAGATCACCACATACTTCACACTAACCTTCTCCAGTTGTTTATCTTTACGCGTAATTTTAAATAACTATTGGTGAGTTAATCCGGTTGTCCAGCACAATTCCGATAGCCAGCTTCTTGAAAAAAAGACGATTCTCCTCTCATCGCCAACCAGCCGAGTCATGCTTTCCGACGGAACCGAGTGATTCGAGGTAAACAAATAGACGTATAAGTGAAAATAATTGTAATATACGTATTGAAGAGATATGCTCTGTTCCCAATTCAAACAAAACAAAGGGCTCCTATTGAACGTGGCCTTTAACGGGGGTAATGTGTAACCATGAAACCACTCAAATCAGGGTCATCTAATTGATGGATGGAGTTGAAAGGTTGAAGATAGAGAGGATTGAGCCGTTTCTCGTGGATAGGTGGCTCCTTATACGGGTCTACACCGATGCCGACCTTGTTGGTACGGGTGAGGCCGGGTTGTGGGCTCACCAAAAGATGGTGTACGAAGCTATACGTGAACTGAATCGATATTTTGTTGGTAAGGATCCGAGGCTCATCGAGCATCATTGGCAGGCTGTGTCGAGGAACACTCATTTTATGGGGTCGGTGCTCAGCGCGGCGTTGAGTGCCATCGACATCGCGTTGTGGGATCTTTTAGGCAAGTCTGTTAACCTACCTGTTTACCAGCTGCTTGGCGGAAAATGCCGGGATAAGGTACGAGTCTTCGCCACTGTACGGGGTGAGACGGTGGAGCAGCTTGCGGAAAGCGCTGAAAACCAAGTCAAGGACGGGTTTACTGCCCTTCGAGTGACGCCCTTCTTCAGGGACGCGGCTTTGCAGACACCTACCAAGGTGGTCAAGACCGCCGTGGAGATGGTTCAAGCCATTCGGGACGCCATCGGATACGATGTGGACTTGGGGGTTGAGCTGCATCGTAGGCTCACACCTGCCGTGGCGATCCTTCTTGCGAAGCAGTTGGAGCCGTACCGTCTCCTGTTCTATGAAGACCCCGTTGGCCCGGAGAGCGTTGAGGCCCTAGCTTATGTAGCTGCCCACGTGAATATTCCGATTTGCGCGGGGGAACGAAAGTACAACATCCAGCAATTTCAAGAACTCCTCCCGTATGTTAGCTACATCCGTCCCGATGTCACCTTGGCTGGCGGCATAACCCATTGCAAGAAGATTGCCGCTCTCGCTGAAGCGTCCTTTGTCGGTGTTCTCCCCCACCTCATGGGGGGCCCCGTTAATACTCCGGCCCAAGTACAGCTGGACGCTGCCATACCAAATTATGTCCTCCATGAAGCCGGCGTCCTCCGACCTCCATATACCGAAATCGTCGATGAGCCCATCACGATGGAGCGGGGTTACATGCTTCTGCCTAACCGACCCGGTATCGGGGTGGAGATACAGGAGGACGCATTGGAGAAATATCCCTACAGACCCAGCGAGATTAGAGAAGCCTTGCATGAAGATGGGTCCATAGCTGAAAAGTGAGAACGGGCCTTAGCCATCCAGCTAGCTCAGATGGTTAAACCGATGTCTCGGAGGTAGTTCCTGGCCTTTCGCTCTCCCTTGATGTACGCTTCTGTTGGCGCCTGCTTGTACCAGTCATACGCTTTCAATCCCGCTGTCAAGAACGCTCTTGGGTTTTTCCCGTAGATGTGCATTCGTTGGTCTTGGCGGACGGGTTGAATGGGGTGATCCACGAGCTTTTCCTTACTCACTCTTGTGGAGAATTCGACGAAGTCCTCCAGCCTGAGATTGGATTTGAGAGCGGCATCGGACGTCTCGATCACCCAGTTCGTATAGGTTGGAGGGTTCGTCGCCCCAACTCTGAAGTTGAGTCCAAGTAGCGTACTTCGTATGGACGACAGGGCCACTCGCAACAGGTAGGGCTCCGACGTCATGTCATAATAAATCCGGTTGCCTCCCCAGAGTCCTCTGTAGTATATTTGGTTCGTGTTCCTCTGAAGTGCCCTCTGGACGGCGAAGGACCGCCACTGCATCCCCTCAGGTCGCCGAGTCGTCTCGACGCTGACGGCCTCCGCCTTGTTGGACCGTAAATTTCCTCCTGCGGAAGCACCTCCACCCTCGATGAGGGTGTCGCGGTACACCAGCCAGTTGGCCAAACACCCCACCGTCGACTCGATCATACGGCCTTCCACACTCCCACCCCAGGGGCCTGCCCCCGATCCCCCGCTCAACCCGAAACACCCCAACTCGTGATAGACTTCCGCCGCGCCGATGAGCTCCTCCTCCACCATGAGGTCCGGAAGAATCGTGAAGAAGCCGCCGTCACTCGTACGTAATCCCCGTTCAGCGTCGAAAGGCGCTAGCATCGAGAAGGCGTCCGTCAACACCGGATAATAGGTTATCGCCAACCCACTTCGACCCGCCATCGCCAAGCCTTCCCGCACCTTCGCCACCGCCCGCCGTGCCGCGTACGCCCGCGAAGCCATGGTGTGGACCTCCCACCCATCAATCCGAGCGTACATGAAGCCCTCAATCAGGTCGACTCTCCCATGTCTGACGAGTTCCCGCACGATGATGGGGAGCGGGATCAACTCGTCTGACCAGGGGCCGTGTCCAGCTACGTTGATGCCCGGTGGCCGACTATCCTCGATTTCCCTCTTCCTCCACACTCTTTGGTCGCGGCCCATGCCAATCTTGATTTCGGAAGGGGTTTCTCTCAACGCGTCTCTGACTTCATCCTCAGAGTAGGTTATGGTCCTGTGGGTATGCGTGCAGTACACTCCCAGTTCGCCGAGGAGGTCAACAGCAGCTTGAAAGAGCGCGTCGACATACGCGTCATCCACCTCGTAGAACCGTTCTGGACCTTCCTGTTTCAGGTTATGTCGCGCGATGAGTTCTTGCAGTTTTTTGTAGAGGATGAGCCCCCACTCTTTGTCACTCAGCTTTTGTCCAGTACGTGCTCTTTCCGCAACCTCTAACAGACTGATCATCTTCCTTCCCATCTCTCCTTATGAGTATTCATCGTCTAATGGATGGGCGTATCCCTTAATTATTTTTTGAAACGTGTTTCTGTGGCGTCACTATTCCCGTTGTTCTTCGTGACCGTGAAGGGCACACATAACTAACTGCCTTTCGAAATTTTTTCATGGAGGTTTGAATAAAAACGATAATATACCCCCTACTAAATCATGAAATTCTTGGTGAAATTTTGACTAAGCCAAAAGTTCTCATCTGGAAGGCGCTGTATGATGCTTAGAGTTAAATAACATATTATTCTTATTCCTAATCATGGTAACTCAAAAAGAAAAACTAAGCATCCGAATTATAGGTACCCTTCTGATATTAGCCAGTTTCATTCTTTTTGTGTATCCTGTAGAGTTTCTCTTCATCTTTTATCCATACAGAGATTACGCCTTAGTCTTGGGGGTTCTTGGTGTCATTATTGTGGTTGTTGGTCTAGCTTTACCCCGAACACCAGCATTCTCTCAAAGACAAACAGAGCGTTTTTGTCCTAGATGTGGAAAGGAAATTCATGCGAAAATATTCCAATTCTGTCCTTTCTGTGGAACAAGACTAATTGATTAAGTAAGTAAAAGCGAAGAAGGATTCTCTGTATGCCCCAAAAAAGCTCTTGGAAAACTAAGGGATTCCCTAATGAAGTGGGTTCTATTGGTGAGAAAATAGCTAAACAATGGTTAGAGGAAGAAGCATACCGCGTCTATTTATTTCGAGGTATCATGCGAATATTTGCAAACTTACAAAAGACAAAACTTAGAATGAGTAGAAGGAGAAAGGAAGAGTATAAGGAAAATGATAGACAGATTATACAAAAAACAGAGAATTCTCTCATTAATGTTTTTGGTCACAAATATGAAGCAATGAAACAATGCATTATAGAAATTGGAGAATTATACAGTCGACTTCGTGAACGTGGTGAGAGAAGAGCAATTGGCTTTGATTATATAGCGGTAACGGATAGCGAAGTTGTCTTCATCGAGGTGAAGGTGAATAGGTCTGAAGTGAAGAAGTACCAAAATGTTACATCATCGATAGTTAAGGAACACGGGTTTCAAGCAATGGTTCTCAGACTAAATATAGCCATTGAAGTGGGTGAGAGCATCTAACTCCTAGAATGCAAACAGAGGTATGGTGAATGAAGTGGCGGAGATAAACGAGGTGGACGAAGTCTTATCATACATAAAGCGAGTTTTTCCTAAGCGCGCGCTATGGCTAAAGGAGAACTAGATGACTCTAAAGGGATAGCAAGAGATGTTTCGAACATAGGACATTGGGGAAATGGAGACTACGAAATCAGTTTAAAACCTGGCGCTGATTTGGATTATATTATTATATTAATAAAACAATCTTACAAAAAACATTCTTCTTAGTTTGGCTTCTTACAGCCTGCGCGCGCGGTAAGGTTTAAGCTTTAGCACGCGCTCCATTTCGCTTAGGTTTTAGCGATGAAAACACTCTTATATTTTGTTTTCTGAGAAAAAGGTAAATATCTTAATTATTTGGGGGATAAATGGATGTCGAAGAAGAGAAGTAGTAAAAGACGCCAAAAAAGGGCTGCTGGACTGGAGAAGCATAAAGAACAAGAGAGACAGAAGAAAAAAAAGAAAAAGGAGAGGAGAAGTGCAGGATTTGCTAAGTTTTCTAAAAAGAAAAAGTGATAAATATCCAGAGGAGCATGAAGCGGACATTAATGATTTATTACAACAGCGCGCGCGTTGAAGAACAAGTAATAAGAACCTTTAAAAATCGCAGGAGTCTCATTCGTAAAAATAAAAACGTTTGATGAAGATAAAGAGATTATTAAAGTAAGACTCTTGTGAGCAGTGTGTTTAATTTGAAATATGGTGATATCTTTAAGCTTGAGTGTAATCATGAAGGAAAGGTTATTTGGATCAGTTCTGACGGCAACACGTTTGGAGTACGGGGCGTTCGAAGGTCGTGTAGAACATGTGGTAAGGGGTCGGCAGGCAGCTGGACGCCAAATGTCTACATTTTTGATTTAGATGAAGCCGAGTAAGATAGAAGTTAAGAAAGAGAAAGCGTCTCTATTCGCGTTTCCGTGGCATTGTTTTTCAAGAGTTAAGCGCGCGCGTTTTCACTTTTATTCGTAGTATATCAGTTCTTCCCTCACCAATTGGTCGCGAAGCTTGTTAACGGACTCATAGACTTCCTCTTCCCTCTTGTAACGATCACATCTCTTTTCGTCTTGGCCATACACTCCCTCCAAGTACTAGCTTAGCGAGGAATAGCGTACTCCGCTCCTCTTCTAGGAATACTTCTTGAATCCGAGGGCATTGGCGTTTTCCCTGAAGCACTGACGGCACATGTTTATGCCGTAACTCCGAATAATGGGGCCGTAGGAGCCGCATCTGCGACAGGGTCGACTGCCCTTTCCGTATTTCCTCTTAGCTTCGCTTCGAGTCATGACTGTCACACACACGCGCGCCTATTCCACCCGTTTCCAGTCTTTGCAAACTCCGCTAGGGTTGCCAATTTCAAATTCGTTAAGAACGCAGTAGTGTTTTATGATAGGCCATGAAAACCCAATTTTAAATTTGCTGGTTTTAACGTGAAGACGGTTTTTACAGCAATTGGTCAACCAAATTCACCTATTAGGCGATCCTGCGCTCCAAGCATGGCACATTTGCTACTCATACCATAATCCTTAAGGACTACGCTCTTTATGAACATTTCAGACCGAAAGCTAGTTAGCTAGTCGAAGGGCGGACAATGTAACAAGGGAGCCTTGACCTTGGAGGAGGCGAAGGCAAGGAAGCGACGTAGTGACGCATTGTGGTAGAACTATAAAGACGAAGCCTACGAGAAAAAACCCGCTTTACGAGATAGCTAAGGAGAATAACGATGCCTATTGTGGATGTAGAGAAGAGGGAGCTGGCGAGACGCCACAGGCTCTATTACATGATATGTCGGCAGTGTGGTGCGAGGAACCCTTGGAAGGCCACTAAGTGCCGTAAATGTCGTGGAAAGAATTTAAGGGAGAAAAAAAGGGACCTTACTAGCGTATAGGCTGAGGAAAGAGGAGAAGGAGATGCATGTACGACTTCATAATCTTCATCCTTCTCTCTATAATCGGTTACATAGTGGTATTCAGTTTTAGCGCGCATCAGGGTGAGGGCGATGACTCCTCCCCTTCTTTGTAACTTTCACATCTTTAGTTAACGTGCCCGCTTTAGATAATTATGGATTAAATGACCTGTTTTAATAGAACTCTGATTTTTAACATAAATATGTCAAAGGATTAGCAGTTTTTTGACAGTTTCATGTTTAAAGCTTCTGTAGCGAAAAAATTTTATTTACGGATATAGGAGAAGAATGCCTATATTGATCCTTAGTTACTGTAATAATTGCAGGTAGGAGAACTAGTGTAGAATCGAAAGTCGTAGGAAATAGGGATATTTCCCAAGGCAAGTAGATAGTCCTGCGGAAAGAAACTCGACTATCCGAAAGGATGTAGAACAT
>JAOZHB010000001.1 GCA_026015035.1 Candidatus Bathyarchaeota archaeon
GGTCGACCTTATGACGATCTTGTCGTCGACTACAACGGGTTTTTTGGTGATGGCTCCGACTCCAAGGATGGCGCTTTCTGGAGGGTTGATTATGGGGGTACTCATGGTTACGCCCAGTGGACCTACATTCGTCACGGTAAAGGTCCCCCCTGTGACGTCGTGAATTGAGAGGTTATCTGTTCTTGCATTATCCACCATGTCACGGAGGATCTGGTTGAGCTCGTTCAGACTCTTCTCGTCAGCAAGGCGAATGACTGGAACGATTAACCCCTGTTGCTCTCGGGCCACGGCCACCCCGATGTTGCTGTGCTTCTTCATGATTATCTTTCCATCGACGAGGGAGGAATTCAAGAGAGGGAACTCCTTCAAAGCCTGCGCGACGGCCTTCACTATGAAGACGGTGTAGGATATCCGACCCTTGCCTTCTGAGATAAGCTTCCTCCGCAACGTGATCAGTTCCGTGAAATCGACTTCCGTAATCGTCGTAATTTGCGCCATGGTCTGCAAGCTATAGGACATGCGGTTGGCCATGACCTTTCTCCAGCCGGATAACGGAATGGTTTCCTCATCATCCCTCTCAACACGGGTTTGCTTCAGATAGGAGAGCACATCCTTCTTTGTGATCACCCCGCCACGGCCGGTTCCTGTTATGTGAGTGAGATTGACGTCATGTTCCTTCGCTAATTTCTTTGCTAAGGGAGACGCCAATACCTGCTTGTTAATCGCTTCTGTCACTCGTTCAGATGAAGTTTCTTCGAGTCGTTCAGGAGATTTGATAACCTCTGGTGTGAGAGGGGCTTCTTCGCCTTGTTGAACTATGAGCGCGATTGTTTCACCCACGGACACAGTTGATCCTACGGGCTGGGTTTTATAGAATGTGCCCGACGCGGGTGACTCGACTTCGACCTCGATCTTACTCGTCTCGATTATGGCAACGGGTTCCTCTGCTTCTACGGTTTCCCCGTCTTGTTTCAGCCATTCTGTTATAGTTCCCTCAGCCATGAACAGGTCGAACTGAGGCATCGCAATTTTCACAGGCATTACTCATTCCCCGAGGTTCTGAACAGATGTCAAGATCCCTTTTTTCATCATCGTTTGCTCAAATTGAAGCTGAAAATGATGTTCTTAGGTTATTTCCTTGACCGATTTGACAATGTCATCCAAACCTGGCATCACAGCTCGTTCTAGTATGGTCGTCGGCGGTACAGGGGTTCCGAGATTAGCTACACGTTTTACGGGTGCGTCTAAGAATTCCAACGCGTTTTCAGCTATGATAGCAGCTATTTCAGCTCCATAACCATAGGCCTTGGGGGATTCCTGGACAATAACGAGTCTACTCGTTTTCTTTACGGAGTCAATAATGGTGTCTTCGTCTAAGGGAAGCAGGGTTCTCGGATCAACCACCTCACAGCTTATTCCCTCTTCGAGGAGTTTTTTCCCGGCTTCTAGTGAAAGTTGGAGCATATGGGCCGTGGCAACGATGGTGACATCATCCCCCTTCCTCTTCACATCTGCCTTCCCTAAGGGAATAGTGTACTCTTCCTCTGGTACTGGGCCCCTCGTACCACGGAGACGTTTATGCTCGAAGAGGATGACCGGGTTGTTGTCTCTAATAGCAGACTTCGTAAGGCCCTTGGCGTCGTAAGGGGTGGACGGCATTACAACCTTCAACCCAGGGACGTTAAGAAAATATGACTCAATGCTCTGAGAGTGATGGGGCCCGATGCCCCTTCCAGTGGCACCGATGGAAGCCGTGATCACCATGGGACACGATACCTCGCCACCGTATTGGTAACATACCTTTGCCGCGTCGTTGGTGAGGTGGTCGTGACATATAGGGAGAAGATCTGCAAACATGATATCGACGATCGGTCGCATCCCATTCAGCGCCGCACCAACTCCGGCACCAATCATCGCGGACTCTGAAATCGGGGTATTGATGACTCTATTTTCACCGAATTCGTCCCGCAGCCCCCTCCACTTATTACCAGGCCATGCGACGTCTTCCCCCATCGTGAATACCCGCTCATCCCGCGACATCTCTTCCCGAATGGCTTCGTACATAGCTTGAGCAAATGTTATCTCTCTCATCTTCACTCACCTCATCCCTTATGCATACACGTGTTTAAGCGCCTCTTCAGGAGACGGGAAGGGGCTTTTTTCAGCAAATTCAACCGCCTCTTCAATCTCTTCATCGACTTTGGATTCTATCTCTTCAACCATCTGCTCCGTGAGGACGGCCTTCTCTATGAGATTCTTCTTGAAATCCTCAATGGGATACCCCAGCTTCCTCTTCCACCCCTCAATTTCTTCCACCGACCTCTTTTCCCGAGAGAGAGGACCGGCATGGGGATACCACCGGTAGGTCTTACATTCAATCAAGGTGGGACCTCCTCCCTCACGCGCCCTCTGAACAGCTTTCTGTACAGCCTCGTGGACCGCTAGCACATCGTTTCTCCTGATAACAACGCCTGGAATACCGTATCCACCAGCTCGGTCAGCAATATCTTCGACCGATGTGCTCGTTGAAACCGGCGTAGCCATGGCCGTTTGGTTGTTTTCGCAGATATACACGATTGGCAACTTCCAGATAGCCGCTAAGTTAAGGGACTCATGGAAATCCCCTCGATTGGACGCGCCGTCGCCAAAGAAGTCCAGCACAACCTGTTTCGTCCCCCGTATCTTGGCTGCTAAAGCAGCGCCAGTAGCCTTCGCTATGTCTGAGCCGATCACCCCAGTACCAACCAGTATGCCAAGTTCAGGGACGCCTAAGTGATGAATGCACTCTTTCGGAAAAGTTGCTCCCACTTGTTTGCCAAACATCACCGCCAGTATGGTCTTGACGGGGACTCCCTTGGCAATAAAGGCTCCCCGTCCTCGGAGCGAAGGCATAACAAGGTCCTCCTTTCGCAGCCCATAAACGGCTCCGACTGTGACATGTTCCTGTCCCACGCAGGTGTGAAGGAAATCGAAGAGCTTCCCTGTGGGAAGTAATTCCTCCGTCTTGTCTTCGAAGTGTCTCGTCAAGAGCATTAGACGATACATTTCAAGTAAGTCTTCATCCGTCAACTTCATTTTTATCAACCACGATTTTTAGTATTAACGAAAAATATTATCAATCCATTTTATATAAGGATGCTACCCGCTTGGAGAAGTTGGATGCTCAATCTGAGAACCCATCCTTCTTACACAGCTATTGAGAGAAGAAGAGTTATTTCTTTCAGAGGAAACATAAACGAAGATACTTGGAATATAGGTAGACATCTTCCCCCATCGGTGGTTAAACTAGCCACACGCTTGCGGAAACTGAGGTTAAGGTGTGAAGAGAATCTTCACGCCCTCTTTTGACAAGGCTAGCTCAAATCCCCTCGTCGCCTTTCTCAGTGGTAACCGGTGGGATACTAAAGGTTCAAGGCTGATGAGGCCTCGGGCTAACAATGCCAACTCACGGGTCCACACGGATGTAGGGCCACTATAGGAGCCCAGGATCTGTTTGGCGCCTCGCACCAAGTCTAACATGTTGATGCTAGCAGGGCTCGAGTGGATGCCGATGGCAACTACCTTGCCACCCCTCCTAACCATGTTTAATCCTTCCTGGATAGTAGCCGGAACGCCTGTAGCCTCATAAACCACGTCTGCACCACGACCTCCAGTTGACTTCAAGATTGTTGATACTGGATCTACCTCGTCTACGTTGAGGATTACATCTGCACCTAACCTCTTAGCCAGCTTCAGACGTTTTTCATCTGCAGCCTTTCCAGTCATAAAGACGTAGACCCCAGCAGCCTTCAAACCCAGTAAAGTCAAAAGGCCTATGGGGCCCGGTCCAAGGACAACAGCCCTCTCCCCAGGCAGTATCTTTGATAGGAGGACAGCGTTCATCGCGACCGCCAAGGGTTCACACATGGCTCCCACATCGTAGGACACGTTCTCAGGCAGCTTCCACAATCTGTCGCTTGAAACTAAGACATACTCGGCCATAGCCGCTCCGGCAAACGGGCCAGTAAGCGGAGGACGTTCCCTTCTCAGTGCACGCCCAGATCTTCCTCTTCTATTTCTGGATGGACCCGCAAGGACCCGATCTCCCTCCCGTAACTCCGTCTCACCCTCTCCGACTTCGACCACTTCCCCCGAAAACTCATGGCCTAGAATAAGTGGCATATACGGAATCATGACATCGTATCCAGGCGTCCACTCATAGATGTGTACGTCACTGCCACAGATACCGCAAGCCTTCACCTTAAGGAGGGAATAGCCATCCATTACCTTCGGGACAGGAACATCACGAACCTCTACACCGGGTTTCGGCTCAGCCTTAAAAATCGCCTTCAAACCTATTCACCTATAAACTCACAGCTGTATCATCATAACAAGAGGCTTGAACATATAAGGTGATAGGATTGAACGAGAAAACGTTAACTGGAAAGGTGGCGTTGGTTACAGGGGGCGCGCGTGGCCTGGGAAGAGGGTATGCCCTTCGACTGGCCAGACTCGGCGCCGACATCGCCATCATCGACAGAAACTTGAAGGGCTTTGAGGTCTATGACTTCGAGCGGAAGCAGATGACAGCACCTACGGTTATGGATGAGTGTAAGCAACTTGGGGTCACTTCGATTGGGTTAGAAGTTGACTTGGCCGATCGAGAGACTACGGAGCAGGCCGTTGATCAGATTGTTAAGGAGCTGGGAAGCCTTGACATCGTCATTTGCAACGCTGGCGGTGGAACGGTCCAGTTTGCAGACGAGCTGAAGCCTGGTGCTAAGGACGTCAACACACCCGGGAGACCCTCCGACTGTCCACAGGACATGTTGATGAGGGTGCTAAATAACAACCTGATGAGTTGCATATACACCTGTATGGCCGCAGCACCATACATGAAGAAGCAGAAACAGGGGAAGATCGTGACCGTGGCATCAACAGGCGGACTCGTCGCCAGGGGCGGCTACTTCCCCTACGGAGTAGCCAAGGCAGCGATCATCTATTACACCCGTACCTTGGCTCAGGATCTTGGACCATACAACATCAACGTCAACTGCATTGCACCAGGCATAATCCGCACAGGCAGACTCGGCGACAGGAGCGCTCTAGCCGATCGTATCCCGCTGAGGAGGGAAGGAACAATCGATGACTGCGTCAAGGTCGTAGAATTCCTTGTTACCGACCTATCGGACTACGTGACGGGGAAGACCATCACCATCGACGGTGGATCTTGTAACCAACGGTAAAAGGCTTACGACCCATAAATCTGTGCCATCAATCGTCGTATGCTAAATAAATCTACGGCTTGAGTTCTTCGTTCAACTTTCCCTCGACGACCGTTTCCCAGACTGGTGAGACATCAGGTCATCATAGACTCCGTTGAAAAGTCGGTTGCCACTAAGCTAACTGAAAGAAAAATTCAATCTCCACTTTAGCTATTTTTTCATTAATCTCGCTAGCTGTTATAAACGAACTGGCTCCTATTTTACAGGCGTTTTCGGCGATCTCCACTCAATTCCCTTGTCAGTACACCGACAAGATCGCTGTGTTTTTTCAGGATATCATGCCATATCTCGCCTTTCTCCGTTTTATGATAGCCCTCAGACTTATCCCCTTCGATCAGATCATTCTCCTCAAGATATTTGATCATCTGCTCCGTCTGCCACTGGTTACCAGCTCTTCGATATATGTCGTACCAGAGTGTTTTACCACGTTCGGCCCTTGTTGAGTCAAATATGTCCAAGTATTCCTTCAACCTCTCCGCTGCTCTCGAAGGAGAAGGGGCTATTCTCGGACACATTCTCTAATCCCTGATGGTCTTTTCCAATTGGATTACTCGCGCATACCGGTTTTTGAGCTTATTATACCAGTTAAGCAGAAGAACGCCAAATGCGACATAAATTACAGAACCAAATGTTCCAGCTATTGCGTATAAATAGGTGAAAGTGCCTATGTTTCCTGAGAGTATTTTATTCCAGTCGGATATTGCTGTTCCAATCATTATAACCGAGAAAACCAACGTTATGAAGCCCGCGAAGAGGTATATGTAGATGCTTCTTTTCATATCTTTAATCATGGTTCTTGCGTCGCTCCACAGCTCATCGTACACTGCCTTTAATTCTGGTAGTTCTTCATCTTTATCTGCCATAATTTTAACAACCAAGGATAACAAGGGTCAATCGAATATATGTACATGCTTCTAGAAATAAAAGCATCATAATGTCTACATAGGAAACTACGTGCGTCCAATGTATCGACTAGATAATGCTGGCTGGCAACATATTTTCCAGAACGCACCTCGATAAAGGGTGAGCGGAAAAGGCTGAGCTTAACGGTACACGCTTCATATTACGCCTGATTTTGCCAGTTCATCGATTTCCTCGTCTCCGTAGCCGAGGCTGCGAAGGACCTCTTTGCTGTGTTCTCCTAGCGTTGGAGGAGGTGTACGAATAGACGCAGGCGTATCGGACAACTTGAAGGGGACCCCGACGACCTTGATCTTTCCCGCCTTGGTATGCTGAACTTCTTCAACCATTCTCCTGTGGAGAACCTGTGGGTGTTCAAATATCTCGCTCAGGCTGAGCACTGGGCCACAGGGGACACCTGCCGCTTCAATTAGTTCAACCCATTCTCGGGAAGACTTCGTGGAGAAGACCTTTTGGAGGATCTGTGTCAACTCATCCCTGTTCTTCAATCGGTCAGGGTTTGTGGCAAATCTCGCGTCTGTCATCACCTCATTCAAACCCAGTCCTTGGCAGAACCTTTTCCAGAGACTGTCGTTTCCCACTGCCACCACAAAATAGGAGTCCGATCCTTTGAAGGCCTGATAGGGAGCGATTGTTGGGTGCGCTGAACCCAGTTTCTCAGGATTTTCGCCAGAAGCGAAAAAGTAACCTGCTTGATGTGAGAGGATGGAGATCACCCCGTCAAGTAAGGATACATCGATCATCTGACCTCGCCCCATCCTGTCCCTAGCAATCACGGCACCTAGGATCCCGATGGCGGCGAACATCCCCGCAAATATGTCTGATATGGCCACTCCTATCTTCACAGGCGGTCGATCCTTTTCACCGGTGAGACTCATCAGACCACCCATTGCCTGCCCGACTATGTCGTACGACGGTTTCAGGCGATAAGGCCCATCCTGACCGAAGCCTGAGATTGAACAGTAGATTATCTTGGAATTAATGCTACTCAAAGTCGCGTAGTCGGCGCCAAGTCTCTGAGCTGTTCCAGGCCGAAAATTTTCGACCACTACGTCGCAGGATGAAGCTATCCTTTGCAGTATTGCCCTACCTTTCTCAGACTGAAGGTTTAATGTCATGCTCTTTTTGTTCCGATTAATGCTCAGGAAGTATCCGCTTTCACCCTGTATGAAGGGTGGCCCCCATTGCCTGGACCCGTCTCCCGTCCCCGGCCGTTCCACTTTGATGACTTCGGCTCCGAGATCCGCCAAGATCATTGAACAGTAGGGTCCAGCGAGATATCGGGTTAAGTCGAGAACCTTGACTCCTTCAAGAACTTGTTCCAGTGTTGATCACCTTGATACGACTTCGTTGGAAAAGATATAAAACTTGTCCTTCAGTTAATAGACCTCATGTCAATCAAGGAGATGTATGAGTGTGCCTCTTGAAGATCTGCTCGTTGAGACGGAAGGCAAACTTCAGATAATACGCCTGAATCGACCGAGAGTGTTGAACGCGCTTCGAGAAAAAACGTTCATCGAATTGGGAGCCGTCCTCGACAAATTCGCTGGTGACCCGCAAAAACGAGTCTTAATCATAACGGGTGTGGGTGATCGAGCCTTCAGTGCAGGAGGTGACATAAAAGGGATGAGTGGGATGACGAGTAAAGAAGCAGCCGCCTTTGCCCGGATCGTACACAGTGTGCTTGAGAAGATAGAAAACACACAAAAACCGATTCTAGCAGCGGTAAACGGCGTAGCTTTTGGAGCTGGATGCGACCTAGTTATTGCGTGCGACTTGTGCGTCGCCTCGGAGAGAGCGGTCTTTGGAGAACCTCCGGCAGGAATAGGAATCGTGACGCCTTTCGGCGGGACGCAGCGGTTACCCCGGATCATAGGACCAAAAAGGGCAAAGTACCTCTTCTTTACGGGGGAGACGCTGGACGCGAATCAAGCACTTCAGATCGGACTCGTTAATAAAGTGGTTAACCACGAAAACCTATTAGAGGAAACAAAGAACATAGCATTCAAGATTTTAACTCGAGCGCCGATTGCCGTGGGATACAGTAAAACCCTAATCAACTCAAGTATGAGCCAAACACTTGAAGAAGGAGATAAGCTAGAAGCAGAACTCTACGCCAAATGCTTTGACACCTATGATCAGAAAGAAGGGATGAGAGCCTTCATTGAAAAAAGAAAACCCGTATTCAAAGGTGAGTGAACTCACAATAACCAACAGGGGAGTGTGACTAAGACTTCACCTACACTCAACAACTAGCTGACTTAACATAATGATACTATAATAGGCTATCAGGGAGGGTTTCACGTTACATTTAACGTATATGAAGGAAAAACTTGGTACAGCGGTTTTGACACTGGACCACCCGATTACCGCGGGGAGTTACACCTCGTTCGACATCATCTATACGACGGGATATTTTGGTATAGACGACTCAGGAAGCATCAAGATCATTCAACGTTTTCCAAGTGACATGGGACGACCTCAATTCAATGACCCCTCCGCTGAAGATTATGTTTCAGTTGAAGTTGTTGGAGACGCTCAAGTCCAATACCATTATGATGTAAAAAACAACATTAGGCCTTGGGGAAAAACCCTCTACATTAAGGTTGTTAACGGATACTTAAAAGAGGGTGATCAAATAGTTGTCCACCACGGTGACAGTCGTCAAGGCTCTCCAGGAATCAGAATGCAGACATTCTGCGAGGAAACTCTTGAATACCGAGTGTTAGTAGACGCCTTTGCCACATACGAATACGTGGAAATACCTTGTGCTCCAACCTTGACCATCATTCCAGGCGAACCTGTCAAGTGGCGAGCCATCCTGCCTACTCTGCGGCGACGCAATCAAAGCTTTCGCTTCTCCCTGAAGAACGAAGACATGTGGGGTAACCCAAGTAACAGAGTTAACGCAACAGTACTCCTACAATCGAGTCATCCGATAAAGGGTTTACCGCGCAAAATAACCTTTAAGCCCGGGCAGTTCACCGCCGTCGCTGAAAATTTGAGTGTTGACGGCGAAGCTGACATCGTAATAAGTGTCTTGGACGAGTCTGAACACCTCTTAGCGACGTCCAATCCACTACGCATCATTGAAGCATCTGACCTGTTACCCTACTGGGCCGATATGCATGGTCAAAGCGAGGAAACAGTTGGCTCCAATTCAGCTCTCAGCTATTTTCAGTTTGGAAGGGACAAAGCCTTTCTAGACGCGATTTGCCATCAAGGGAACGATTTTCAAATAACAAAGGATTTCTGGTCCAAGTTACAGAAGCTAACGAAGGAGTTTACTGAACCAGGCACCTTCATCGCCTTTCCAGGATACGAGTGGTCAGGAAACACGGGTCTTGGTGGAGACCACAACGTAATATATTTCAAGGAAGGCGAACCAATCCACAGATCATCCCACGCCCTCGTCCACGACCACTCGGACGATGAGACTGATTGTCACGACACCAACGCGTTGTTTGAGGCTCTCAAGGGTAAAAACGTCTTTGTATACGCGCATGCCGGTGGACGATACGCTGATTTAAAGAAAGCAAACGAGCCTCCTACAAACTTAGCTATTGAGATCCATTCAGCTTGGGGCACCTTCGAGTGGCTGCTACAGGACGCCTTCGACCTGGGAATGCAAGTGGGTGTAGTGGCCAACAGCGATGACCACAAAGGTCGTCCTGGAGCTAGTTACCCTGGAGCATCAAGTTTCGGCTCATACGGCGGTTTAACGTGCTTCCTATGTAAAGAGTTAAGTCGAGAAGCCATATTTGAAAGCTTGCAAAGCAGACACCACTATGCCACAACAGGAACACGTATGCTGTTAAACGTTAAAGCCTCCATGGAAAGAGGTGACGAAGCTATGATGGGCGACATCGTTTACACAAGAGAGCGAAAAGCACGCCTATACGTCGAAGCGTTGTGTCCTGCACCCATCGAACGAGTTGACATTCTCAATGGAGGGGAAAAACTTGAGACTGTTAAGCCCTTAACGCGTGGCCTTGGTAGCCGTCGAATACGCGTCCTTTGGGAAGGAGCGGAATGTCGTGGTCGAGGAAGAGAGACAGTGTGGGATGGATCTGCGGAAGTGGAAGGCAATCGATTTGAAGAGGTAACCCCGATCAATTTTTGGAATCCAATGAGGCCTCTAATAAAAGAGAACTCTCATCGACTAACATGGAAATCGATTACAACGGGAAGTTTCAGTGGATTCGATGCGTTATTAAGGGATTCCAATGAAGGCGTTTTAACGATAAACACGCCCCTCCTCAAACAGCGAGTAGAGATATCAGAAATAACGTATGATGACAAAGTCTTTGAGGCTGGTGGCCTTTCAAGGCGTATGCGGTTCTTCCGCCTGCCCAATCAAAACAAGACGTACCACCTTAAACTGGAGCGAAGCATACCTATACAATCAGACGAAGACAACCCAATTTATATTCGTTTGACTCAAGAGGACGGACACAGAGTCTGGTCAAGCCCGATTTACCTCGTCACTCAATGACTGGTACTCTGAATCCGAGAATTTCAACGAATAACGCTCCCTCCTTCACGCGACTACATAAACGTATCACAAAATTGGAGAGAGACAGAAAGAGCGGTAATGAGAGTACCAAACTAGCTATAGCTCGCCTCATACAAGCTAGCTAGCTGGAGTTGCCCATCGCCATCATCCTACTAATCGGGGAGAGACGCTTATGTGGCCTCAAAAAAATCGTGTACAACTTTACCATCGCATTGAGATGGTGGGTTAATTCCGAGGGCATAGCATATAGTTGGTGTGACGTCGACTTGCCAAATGGGTGTCTTCCTTTGATACTTTTTCTTCACTCCTGGGCCTTTCATAAAGAAGACAGCTCTATTCCACATGTGATCAGTCTTGGCAGTAGGCAGAAAATTGTGGTGTTCAATGATTTCTGTGGAGAGGGCTACATCCTTAAGTTTTTTTAAGTCTTCCACTGAAAGCTTTAAAGCGTTATCTCTGTCCAAGTCAACATCCGTGTATCCAGGCTTCAAATAGTAGATTATGTCTCCGAACCTCTCACCCCATTGACCCAGGGCTTCTGCATCCTCTTTCCGTAACGCTAGAGCGATCGGGCACTCGTCGGTATCAGGGTCTCTCATGCTGTAGACCGCTCTAAGCACCTCTTCCCTGACCGTCTCGTATTCCTCCGGCGTAACAATTCCATCGGGGTCACGTCCTTTCAGATTGACATGGACGAAGGTCCTCCAAGGATAGGCCTTAGTTCGTGTCCAGTCTATGACCGTCTTACCTGTTTCAGGATCCGTCTTATATGATAGAAGACCATTTCTCATGAGAGGAACTCCCAGCCAAGCCAACTTATACACGGGTATGCAGCCATGATCGCTTACAACGACCACAAGGGTTTTTTCGTCTGCACAGTCCTTAACAACGCCTCCCACAAGATTATCCACGTCCTCGTAGGTTCTGGCAAAGATCTCCCACCCTAACTCTGCTTCCTCTGGATCGTATGAGGGGTTATCCTCGTCTATGGCACGACCCATTTGATGATTGATGCCATCCTGTGCATGGATCTGTACCAAGAGCAGTTCTGGATGATAAGTTTCATCAAGGTATTTCGCTGCTCTAACCTGCCAATCTACCTGCATGTCAATACACTCCAAGTAGGTCTCCCAATCACCACGAGGAACAGTTGCACCAGGTAATTCAAGGCCTTCAATGAAGGGCCCAACTTTTTCAATCAATTCCTCTGCGATGCCTTCAGGAAAGGCCCACTGGGTCGCCATCCAAATATCGGTTCGGTAAAGGCTGAAGGCTGTGGCGTCAGGTGAGAGCTCTGTAAGCTTGTACTTAAAATAGCTAGGAAAGACCCCTTCTGGGACATCACGGAAGTCAAATCGTGCTAGAGCAGATGGGAGCTTCTTTTCGAGAGACTCATATACCCAATCGCTCCACTTACCCAAGGTGAGGTCTGCAACGGGTTTTGAAGCATCCTTTTCCAGCCCGATTAGTACCCTGTCATATCCCTTTCCTTCTGAATCCAGAACCAGAACTTGATGAGATACTGATGGGCTTTTCTTTGATGTTAAGGATTCACCTTCAAGAACTTCTGCCCCCCGTTCGGTCCAAATAACCGCCTCCTCAACGCCTATAACGCGGACAGTGGTTTCAAGTGGCGGGGAGCTGGATCGCGGAGTGTTCTTCCAGCCATGAGCCTCAATGAGTTTTACTGGTATGTCGCCCCGGTGACGGTGGCCTGGAGGAAGGGGGTTGGTCGAATAGAGGGTATCGTAGGCCACGCGCCAATGGGGGTCTCTCGGTCCAGTCCCATCGATAAAGATACCTGTCTTACAGGTGGGTGGAAATGAAAGGGGCCACATAATGGACGCCGTCCTCTTTCCAGCTCTCTCTGCAGCATCCCACAGAAACTCGGCTTGTGACCAGTAACTTCGGACTGAGAAATGAACCTTATTCAAGGGTTCACCTGGGAGATGGATGTGGAAGCTTGTTATGCCATGGGTGCCCGGCCACGCCCCCGTCACTAAAGTAGACCAATTTGTTGGAGTGTCACATGGCATGACTGGGAGAGACTCAGAGTAGACCCCATTATCCATCAAGCTGGCCAGATTAGGCAATCTTCCTTCACGGATAAAGCGTTCAATGAAGGGCCAGTTTCCACCATCGAAACCTATCATAATCACCTTTTTGGCTAATCCGTTACTCATTACACTTTCCCCTAAATTGTTTTATTCACATTATAATTGGGTTTTAAATACAAATACCTTTAGGGGTGTGCACAATTCTTTTTATCTAGCTAGCCAGTCAAAGACATGATACTTACTAGTTGAGAGAGGACAAATAGACGCCTTGAATCCAGTTGAAAAAGATGGGGATTTGATGAATGGATTACAATAAAGTTACGAACAAGACAGTAGCAACCCTCAAAGAGATAGTAGAAGCCAAGAATGTTCTAGTTGACACAGACTCCTTACGAAAATACTCTCATGATGAAGCGCCTTTACCTCTCAACGTTCTACCTGACGTCGTCGTGAAACCCCAAAACACGGAGCAAGTTTCAAAGGTCCTCCGTTTCGCCAATACCCAGAGAATACCCGTAACGTTTAGAGGGCAGGGAACCGGTCTTTCGTATGGTGCTGTGCCCACTCAAGGGGGGATCTTACTGAGTTTTGAAGACATGAATAGGATAATAGAGATCGATGAACGAAATCTAGTAGCGGTGGTTGAGTCGGGCGTCGTCCTCCTCCATTTTAGACAGGAACTTGAGAAGAGAGGGCTATTCTATCCAGCTGATCCCGGAGAGAACAGTTCAGCCATCGGGGGAAACGTAGGTACTAATGCTGGCGGCATGAATGGGGTGAAATATGGGAATACAAGAGGCTATGTGCTTGGCTTGGAGGTCGTTCTTTCTTCAGGAGAGATTATGAAGTTTGGCGGTAAAACGTTTAAACGATCAACAGGCTACGAACTCATGCACCTGATAATTGGCTCCGAGGGCACTCTTGCAGCCGTCACAAAGATTATATTGAGATTAATCAAGCTTCCCAACTACTTCATTACTCTGTATATCCCGTTTCACAGTTTACATGAAGCCATCAAAACCGTGCCCGAAATCATTCGGAAGAAGATAACGCCGACAGCAATAGAATACATAGAAAAAGACTCACTGTTAGTTGTTGAAAAATATTTAGAAAAGACTATGCCACATCATGATGAAGAGGCGTACCTCATTATACGGATTGACGGTGATTCAGAGGACGAATTATATGCTGTGGGCGAAGCGGTTTCAGATATATGCATGGAAAACAATGCCGTAGACGTATTGGTAGCCAACACAAAGGACACACAGGATAGGATTTGGAGTATACGAGGCAGTTTTTACGAGGCGTTAGTTAAAAATCGAGTTGTGCAGATGGTGGACACCGTAGTTCCACCTAGCAAGATTGCGGAATACATCGACGAGGTAAAAACTATCTCTCGGAAACGGAAGATTAGAATTTTTAGTGTGGGTCACGCGGGAGATGGCAACGTGCACCTCATACTGATGAAGGACGATCTCAGTGATGACGCTTGGACTGAAACATGGCCACAAACTATGAAGCAACTGTATGAGACGGCTGTAACATATGGTGGGACGATTTCAGGTGAACATGGTATAGGATTCGACAAGAAGAAATATCTTACGATAAGCATTGGTGAACCCGAGTTACGCCTTATGAAAGCAATTAAGAGACTATTTGATCCAAACAACATTTTAAACCCAGGAAAAATATTTGACATAACTTAAAGCTAACTAACTGACAGAAGTATAAGCAATTTTGTGATACAGTAAGTTAGTTAATAGACCAGTACAAGCTGTTAAAGGATAGCTAGGAGTTGTAGAGTACGTCATTACATAATATGGATAGAGGATGTAGGTTTTGTAAGTTGATAAGGGGAGAAGGTGAGAGTTACATGGTGTTCGAGGACGAGGTCTCTGTAGCTTTCCTCGACTATAGACCCTTAGTTCACGGACACTGTCTTTTGATCCCAAAAGATCACTACGAAACTATAGTTGACTTGCCTACCAAGCTTATTGCACCGCTTTTCAACAATGTCCAACTCCTAGCGCATGCAGTGGAGAAGGGGCTAATGGCAGAGGGATCTTTCGTCGCCATCAATAACCGCGTCAGCCAGAGTGTACCACACCTACACATTCACGTTGTGCCTCGTCGAAGAAAGGATGGTTTGAGAGGATTATTTTGGCCACGGCACCCCTACAAGGATAAAGATGCCATCGTAAAGATACAAGACCTTCTTCGATCCACCATTGCAAAGCTCCAATCTTAAAGTGGGAAGGGATAGTACAGCTAGCTATTAACTACGTTAAATAAAAGTAAACTAACTAGCACGCGCTATAACTGAATGACGATAGCAAGATAAAAAGTATTGGAGCAGGAAACGTCTAGTAGTTATACACAATCGAGATGTCATGGGCTGCTGGGTCGTAGATATTAGTGTTACCTATGCCCACTTCAATGCTGGATGAAGGAAGTACAGGAAAATCAGCTGAACCCGCAATACCCAGCGTTTTACTTAAAGTCCAAGTCGTTTCCTTATAGGTATACTCAACTCTAGCATATGCTTTAGGAGTAGTAGAGGAGTGAATCGTGATCGTGAGATATCCAGTATGATTGATGTTGGTAAACGTCCAATGGTTATAACCCCCTGCAGGCTGGTTAACGGCATAATGATCCAGGAGTACTGTTTGTTCCTTTAGGTTCAGAATGTCTGTCAAATTGCTTAGTTGCTTTTGCAGTGCTAAATATTCTGAATCAGTATATTGATGGACAGCCGCATAATCCTCAAAGGTAGAATTAACTTCATACATTTGGTTTTGGTGACTGGTGTACATCCAAACACTTGAGATAGCTAGTATGATCGCTAATACGATTGATCCAATTTTTATTGTGTCTGCCAAATAAACACACCTCTTCGCTAGCTAACTATTGAATCCATTCCATACTTCCTAGCTAGCTAGTGCTAGCCCTTCGCTTAAGACGGTGTACGCACTTGTGCATACATTACCCATAAAAAAGTGTTCTATGATATAATATTTAAAGGGCTAGGTAACAAAACGTGCAAAAAACTACAGTACTAAGCCTGCTAGTAGCTAATCAAAAATCTAAATAGATCTGTCATCGAAAATAAGACATTCTGACCTGTTGTAAATTTCTGTGAAAACTCAAAAAGCTTGCTATCTTCCCAGGACATAAGGGATTGCATTTAGAATGTTTTGTAGCTTACGATTTCACCGGTAGGCTTCTTTTGTCTACTCCCAGGTTTTTCAGCTGGATAACCGAAAGTGACTAGCGCTGTAACTTTCCAATCTTCAGGAATGTTAAGCAATCTCTTAACGTCTGCTTCCTGAAAATCTCCGATCCAACATGATCCTATGCCCTGAGCCCATGCTGCAATAACCATATTCTGTAAAGCAATCGACGTATCAACCGTCGACCATTTCCGTCCATATTCATCGCCAATGTAGCTGCAGCCCACGACGGTACAGGCTGAATCCTTAACAAATGTGTTCCATCTTCCGTGAGACAGCTTCTCTTTCGTATCGTAGTCGGTTAACACGATGAAGTGCCATGGCTGTTTATTACCCGCAGATGGAGCCTGTCTACCTGCCTCAAGAATCTTGTTCAACACATCCTTGGGAATACCCTGCTTTTCATAGCGTCTTATACTTCTACGGCTTAACACAACATCAACTAAAGACATACACTTCATTGCTCCAGTAATACACAGAAACTACTAAACTATTATTTATCTTTACCTTAAATCCCAGCTAACAACCCAATTTATGGGAAGCCATCAATCCACGTCTTATGTTCTCAGTGCAGCTAGCTAATTTGATGATTCTACAGTCCAAGCGATGGAAAATACTTCCGTAACCTTGTTTCTCAGTGTAAACTCTGGACGCTGAATATATATTTTAATTTCTTAATCCTTTTCCGTGCTTTCATATATGTATCAGACGGTTGGAATAATGGATGATACGACTTCGGGAAGGGTATTGTCCACTAAGTGAATCGATGGATAAAACGTGTGTGGAGGGACTTTCGATCTAGGGGCGTGATTGTCCTATGCAAGTTTTCAGTTAGATCGTTGAGGGGGTCAAATGTGATTAATATTGGGGAAGCAGTATCGAAAGCAAAGAGTTATGTCGCAAATCAGACTGGTGCTCCATACCACAGCCTCGTTCTTGAATCTTTTAAATCAGAACAGGCATCCCATGTCATAGAATTTAAAGAAGTAGCGGGTTTGGGTGAAAAGGTTTATGGGCATTACTTACTTGAGGTGGACACTAAATCAGGGAGAATAACGGGCTTCGGAAAGATCAGTCCCACAAACCCGAATCCAGAAATAGAACCCATTAAGCAGCAAAAAGACGTGCCAGAACCCCAATTTGAAATCTTTAAGGATACAGCTGATAACTTCCGATTTTTGTTGAGAACCCCAAATGGTGAAGAAATTGCTGTCAGTAAAGAGTATGAGTCGAAGGCAGGCTGTCTTAACGGGATCAAGACAGTAAAGGAAAACGCATCCAAAGCAAGAATACAAGATCTCAACTAGCTAGATGCGGTGTTAAATTCTCCTTACTTTACAGGGCTTAATCACTAACATTAGCTAGCTGAATCCCTATGAACCGCAATGAGTAACACAGGAAGGGGCTTTTGCTAGCTAGAAACGTAAGTGTAGCGTGCTATCCTCAGTATTCCAAACCTTTTCTCTCCCAACCGCCATACTTGGGCACTGGCGCGGTTATTATCTCAAGTAGTGTGGGACGGTCTGAACGCATCTCCTTCTCCGCCCTCCTTATGGCTGGGATTACCTCATCCGGTTGCTCTACCCTCTCGCTCCACACCCCTAAGGATTCAACGACCTTCGCGTGGCTCATTACGTTGCTTGGAGTCACGTGCATAGTGTATGGGTAGATAGTGTCATAGCCCGCGTACTGGGAGTTATTAAGTATGATCGCGAGGATTGGAATCTTGTGCCGAAGAGCGGTCTCTAACTCGTAGAGGCTTGCCTGCGGAGCCGATGCATCGCCCATGATGGCCACGCAGAACCTCTCAGGCTGTGCGAGCTTGGCGCCCATTATCGCTGGGAGAGAGAAGCCGAGAGACGTTACGTGTCCCCATCCTAAGAACCCGTGGGGAATGATGGCCTCATAGAGGGTCGTTGTCTGGTCACGTGGACTGCCCGCGTCATGGGTAAGGATCGTGTTCTTCCGGTCAACAGTGTGCATGAGGTCCCAGATGACCCTGTAGGGGTTGATCGGAACCTCGTTGCTAGTGGCCATGGGCATCAGCTTCTTCAGCCACTCCTCCCGCTCCATCTTGATCTCTTCAACTAAGGCCTCGTTCCACTCCCTTTCGCCATGCCGTCTCTTCACTTCAGCGATCAACTGTTTTAGGACCAGCTTAGCGTCTCCGATTATGGCTAGGTCGATGGGGGTGCCCCTGTTCAAGTCCCGTTCGTCAATCGTACACTGAACGATCTTCTTCCCTGCAGGTATCCTCGGAGACATAGTGGTGTTCTGGTTTAGGCCCGAACCTATCGAAAACACGAAGTCAGCCTTCTCCAGAAAGTCTATGACGGGGTCTCCCCTGATGAAGCCCATTGATAGGGGGTGATCCTCTGGAAACACGCTCTTCCCAACGAGGGTAGTAGTCACAGGAGCTTGAACGAGCTCCACGAACTCTCTGAGCTCTTGACACGCATCGGCCCAGAACACTCCTTGCCCAACGTATATGACTGGGTTCTCAGCTGCTAACAGAGATCTGACTGCG
>JAOZHB010000022.1 GCA_026015035.1 Candidatus Bathyarchaeota archaeon
CTCTGTCAAACCAAAGGTCTTGAGGAGGCCTCGAATACGCTCATCCCTCTCCCTTCTCGGCACATGATACATACCTGCCATGAAGCGGAGGTTCTCCCATACTGTGAGTTCATCGTAAAGATTGGAGGTCTCTGGCACCACGCCCACACAGCGTTTAACATGTACGATTTCGTCTCGTATGTCGTGGCCTTTAATGGTGGCAGTGCCGTCGCTGGGAGGAGTTAAACCCACCAGCATCCTGATGGTCGTGGTCTTCCCGGCGCCATTCGGACCTAAAAAGCCGAAAATCTCGCCCTTCGCCACCTCGAATCTTATGTGGTCAACTGCGCATAATTCGCCATAGTATTTAGTCAATCCAATGGCTTGTATAGTTTCTTCCATAAGACTTCACTTCTTATTTCGTTAACTCTAGCGTAGCGGACTCACAGATGTTCTTCAGTTTTCTGAGGACGTCGCATCGACACGTGTTTTCTTAATAGCAACGAGGATGCGCCCGCCAAAGGTTCTATCCTGCATAAGGAGGTCATTGCTTGTAGCTAATTTTTCAACCTCATCTGTGGCTAAGTGCATTGGAAAGATGAGGAGGACTCCTCCCGGTTTCAGGATTCTGTGTGCTTCCTGAAATAACGTCTCTTTATTGTCTATTTTTTGAAGAACGTCGATCAGCAGCATGAAATCAACTGCGCCATCGTCTAGGCCAATCCCGTCTTCCCTAGAGGCGTCTATCCGTACGATGTTCCTCAACCCGGCTCTTTCAGCCTTCCTCTTCACCCTGTCTAAAGCCCTTGGATTTATGTCTAAGGCGTACACTCTTCCAGTTGCTCCCACTGCCTTAGCAGCGGGAATCGTGTAGGTTCCAGAGCCACAGCCAAAATCCAGAACCATCAGCCCCCCTTTGACACCTGACGAGGTTAGAAACGCTGAAGCGTTTTTACCCAGCCAACGTTTGAATTGAAGCTCTTTAATCCACGTGAAAATTTGCCTCACAACCTGTCGTTCCCATGTTATGTACTATTGATCTCCACTAATGCATCAACATGTAAGGGGGTACAGCGGTCTTGGAAGGTGTCTTTGAATCGTCTAATCGCCTTCGACCCCGTGCAGTGGCATGGTCCCATGATGCTCGGGTCGATCTTACGGAGTTCTTGGATGGTTGCAGCCACCCTATCAGTGCTTGCATTTCTGAGGTTGAAGCCTCCTAGCACTGCGTGGACTCTGCTGACCCCCGTGACCTGCTGCGCGTGTTTAATGGTGTTTATGATGCCGGCGTGGGCACAGCCCGCAACAATCACTAACCCTTGGCCTCCTAAGTTTATGATGAGTGCTTGGTCGTCTGACATGAGGTCTCGCACAAAGCGTTCTTCATTGACTCTCCAGAACCCTTTGATGTCCTCAAAGGCCATACTACGCTCGATCTCTCCGCTTGACATGACTCCCGGACCTATGTTGACGGGATTCGTAGCCGTGAGTACTATACCTCCAGCGGCTTGAATCTCTGATCGAGAAACGGGAGATCCTATGTGTCTGATGTGGGGTCGATACGCAAATTTTGGGTCAAAAGTCTTCGGATGGGCTAACACGGGGATGGGCTCCCTTACACGGGTCAAAGCCCCTATCACGCCTCCGGTGTGGTCGTAGTGCCCGTGGCTCAACAGGATCACTTGTACCTTTTTCAAATCCACATCCATTGCATCCGCGTTATGAAGTATAATCTCCGGAGAAGGACCTGTGTCCATCAAAACGATGATCTTTTCTCTTCTAACCTTCGCTTCTATGTAGATGGATAAGCCGTGTTTGGCTTGAAGTTCTGGTTGTAGAGGGTTTTTTGAGTCGTCAGCTAACAACGTCAAATTTAATTTGTCAACCAATCATAACATCCTCTTTCCCGTAAGCTAGCTAGCATAGCTAGCTTTTTCATCTGTCATTTTTTGATGGGTTCCTTGTATGGTGGATTATGTAGATGTGCATGACCCCATCGATTTTCCTGCTTCTAAGTTCAAACTCGTTGGGGATAGCTTTTCGAGCGATAAGTCGATTCAACGCAACCCGTAATGTACTGTAAGGTATTTTAGTTTCTTCAAGGGCATGACCGGAAGGGACCTCGAGAAAATATTTAACCCAATCGCGGCTCGTGATTTTGTTGCGTTGTGGGGGCACTTCCTTTATTGGTATAATTCGTTTTTTTGACACGGTACCAATCCTCGTGTGAGCAGCTAGCTAGCTGCTAGCTTTACTTCTAATGTAGATGGTTTTTACTAGAGGGGGCCTTTGTAGTATTGTGTGGTTGGGCAGCCAACACATTTTTGTGACTGGTATCTCGAGCAGGGTCTGCAGTCGACATTGCAGGGAGCGATCTTTCTTTCCTTGTGGGTCAGGTATTCCCTTACCATTAGTAACGGGGAGTACTGGATGTTACCGATGGGATAAAACTCGGATCGGCGGATTCCTTCACCGCTTCTGAGGGAGCACTTCTCCATGGAGATGCTTTCGAGGGTTTCTTGATCTTCAGCGATCACGAGGGCGATGATGTTGAAGCCTCCCAGCGTAGTGCAGATGTGGACCACGCGTGGGCAATACTCGAAGCGTTTAATCAGCTCGTTCATGGCCTCAGCACTCTGCATCTCAAGCAGAACAATGGCTGGAAACAGGTTTAACGACGTTGTGTTTAGATTAGCGGAAATCGAGATGACGCCCGTTTTAAGTAGGCGGTCCACCCGCTTCTTGGCTCCCATGCTCGTGTAACCGACAAGCTTTCCCAACTCCTCAAAGGTCGTCCGACCATTCAACTGGAGCTGCGATATTATCTTTCGATCGATTTCATCCAATTCAGTCACATCGCTTTTACCTCGTGACTATAGTTGATTTTGTAAACGTAATGAATATATATAGTTTTATCTTTAAACGACAGTGGATTGACGATGGACAGTGAGAATACAACGAAGGAGCTGAATGACACTCAGAAACAGCTCAAGATCCGAATGAGTAAAGTGAAGCACAAGATCGCTGTGATCAGCGGGAAGGGTGGCGTCGGAAAGAGCTTGGTCACCGTGAACCTCGCCATGGCCTTTGCGTTACGCGGCAACGCCAGCACAGTAGGCGTTCTCGACGCGGACATCCATGGCCCCTGTGTGCCCAAGATGCTGGGCATGAAGGGGCAACGCCTCCAAGCCGGGCCTCCAGGAGTCTTTCCCGCAGTTGGCCCAATGGGCCTGAAGGTGGTGTCCATGGACTTTCTTCTCCAAAGCGATGAGTCACCCGTCATCTGGCGCGGCCCATTAAAGATGGCGGCCATCCGACAGTTTCTTTCCGAGATTGTTTGGGGTGATCTTGACTTTCTCTTCATCGATCTACCTCCCGGAACGGGCGATGAAGCTTTGAGCGTCACACAGCTCCTCCCAGACTTGGACGGCGTCATCATCGTGACGATACCTTCGGAGGTGTCGAGGGACGTGGTCAAGAAGGCGGTGACCTTCGCCAGAACGGTTGGCGCTCCCATCATCGGCGTCATCGAGAACATGAGTGGCTTCATCTGCCCCACCTGTGGTGCAGAGTTCAATATCTTTGGCGCAGGAGGTGGAGATGCCATAGCGGACGAGATGAAAGTATCATTCTTGGGGAAGATCCCGATAGACCCCCGGATCAGCGAAGACTCTGACAAGGGAATTCCCTTCATTGTGGGACACAGGGGCACTCCAGCGACGAAGGCGTTCGAAGACATCGTAGAGCAAGTGGAGGGATTTCTCACGCGCTCAAAGGAAAAAGGAGGTGATTAAATGACTGTGAGAATCGTGATTCCTGTCCTCGATGGAAGAGGCCTCAACGCGCAGCTGTCGGAGCACTTCGGGCGGGCACCCTACTTCGCCGTCATCGATTTAGCTGACGATGGACGCATATTGGCTCAGGAGTCGATAGCCAACGTTAGTGAACATTTTGGGGGCGTAGGAAGGCCTCCCGACCGAATCCTCCAGCTCAAACCAACCGCGCTCATTACATATGGCATGGGCCCGCGAGCCTTACACATCTTTCAAAGTGCCAGGGTTGCCGTGTTACGGGCCAACGCGAACGCTGTCAGAAACGTTATCGCGGCCTATGCTGACGATCAACTTGAAGAGTTGACGGAGGGATGCCACGAAGCCCGTCATCGATAACCTCCATCATGGAAGGTAAAGTGAAAGATGCCTGAGAGATTAACGAGGGACGAATTAGCCTTATTACAACAATCTTACAACAATCAGGGTACTCGGGGAAAGCCATTACTTTTTACGAGGACAAGACGAATGTCGGTGTCATTGAGCACGCTGATGTTTCACTGAGAACACTGGTTCCTGTGGTGACACAATGAAGTTCTATTTGCGGATCACAGAGAATGACATGATAGAAGACGCGAAGTTTCTCTATCTCGGTTGCCCGGGTTCCGCGACCGCGGGTTCCGCGGTAACCGAATTGGCGAAGGGTAAAACGCTCCGAGGGGCAAAGGAACTGACGGCAGAGGATGTGTTGATCTTGTTGGGAAGCATTCCCGAGTCGAAGGTTCACTGCGCCAAGCTGGCTGTTCTGACGCTACAGAAGACCATTGCCAAGTACGAAGACGAAAAAAGGGCTCACCCTAAGCACGCGAGCTAAATGTGGGAACGGATTCTCAAGCGTCTCGAGAAGGAGCTACAGTCTACGTGCCACTGAAGGGGTCGTTAGGGATGAAGGTCGTTAAAGCGGTTCAAAGAGGCCTACGTTTCTTGGCTCGACAGGAAAACTCGTTCAAAACAAATCTGTTGAGGGTGTCCACTCAAAACTTCTTTTTATCCTTGACCCAACAATTTCAATCCCTCTACATTGTGGCGTTGGGTGCAACCCCGTTTCAACTGGGGATCGTCAACAGCGTGGGGGGGCTTGCGGGAGCAGCTATTGCCACACCTACTGGCTGGCTGGCGGACAGATATGGCATCAGACGGATACTTCTCCTCGGAACCCCTCTCATGGCTCTGGGCGCTCTGATCTTCGCCCTCGCTCCCAACTGGATGACCATCATTCTAGCCATTCTCCTCACTAGATTGGCTTTGAGGATGGTGATGACGGTGTGCCCCATGGTGTGTGGGAGTTGCCTTAAAAGCGAGGAAAGAGCCACAGGGATGCAGTTATGCGACACGCTTTCCGCTGCTCCCCGTCTAATAGCCCCCATAATCGGCTCCATGCTGGTTACGTGGTTTGGAGGAATAAACGAACAGGGAATCAGACCGCTCTACTATCTGCAGGCAATAGGGCTCTGCCTCGTACTCGCCTTCATCTCACAACGGTTTACCAACCCCTCTGCGAATCGAACCTCGAAAACCGTCTCCAATCTTGTGGAGGGCGTGCGGGAGGTGCTTACACAGGGGACGATGGTGAAGCGATGGCTTCTGTACCTTAGCTTGTCCACAATTCCGATGGCCATCAGCCCAGTATATCTCCCTCTCTTTGCAGCTGAGATAAAACACGCTGACCAACTTATCTTAGGCGGTATAGCCGCTGCCTCAATGGTGGCACCGCTGTCCCTTTCGATTGTTATAGGCAGATTGGCGGACACGGTCGGTAGAAAGAAGGTAATCTACTTGACGACACCCGTCTACTGCATATCGTTGCTGCTCCTCATTTATGCTCGTTCCTCAACAATACTTCTCGCTTCAGGGATCCTACAAGGCTTCTTCATGCTCAGCTCGGTCACACAAGGCGCGATGACGGCAGAGCTTGTGCCCACTTCTCTTCTCGGACGATGGTATGGCCTCCTCGGGTTGTTCAGAGGATCCGTTACCGTCCTTGTCCCCGTGATCGGCGGGGCCATTTGGGGGTGTATCGGCCCGGAATACGTATTTTTCTTCTTGATCGCTACCCAGCTTTTGAAATTGCTCATCTTGATGACCATGCCCGAGACCTTGAGGCTATCGAGGGGATAGACCTTGTTACAAACTAGAAGGAAGGAATATGGATGGCCTGTCTATTGCTGTACCTTTAACTTGAATCCCTTCAAAATTAGGCTGAAACGAAACTTAGCTAGCTAACTTGGGGCCGATGCTGGCTAGTTGGTTAGCATAAGCCCTGAGTGATTTCAAGTATGTTCCAGCATCTCCCTCCTTCCTGTTCCCGACTCCCTTTAAATCTGAAAAGCTAGCCTGGCTGAGAAACAGGTTAGACATCAAGTTAGCTAGCTTATTAAGGCAAAAATGTCGAGTGATTGAGTTGGAAATCTCTGAACGATATTCGACCTATAACTATTAACATACTCCATTGTGAACGTATACCTCGGTAGCTAGCGATATGGAAATGAGTTCGTCGGGATCGTCATAAGTTTAATATGTTGTTAACGTGCTTTTTTTGGTAAATAGTGATTAAATGATAATAAAAAACATGGAGGCGTTTACTTCTCAAGGTAACTTTCGGGGTAGAAAAGCAGTCTTGGACATAATTGAGGTAGGGTTACACGCAGCGGACCCCTATGAGAACACAAAGAAACTTTTCCGTATCCAAGATGGAAAACTTATTGTCGGCCACCCAACCTCACAGCTGACAGGAAGGAGGGAAAGCGATGGACGCCTCTCACAAGACGGATCGCGACAGGAACAACTAGTCTTTGACTTGTCGAGAGTTGGGAATATTTACGTCGTCGGTGGGGGCAAGGCTGCTCAGCGTATGGCTAAAGCAATGAAAGACGTCCTAGGGAGTCTGATCACTGAAGGCCACATCAACGAGCACGCGATGCTATACGCCCAAAACAGCGGGTCACGTTTCCAAGAGTAGCGTGAATGAGCAACTTCTTCATCAAACATGATCATTCACTCTTTCTGAATCGTCGGATAATGCTGAGCAAAAAGTTTGCCCTTGGAACCTCTTTCATGTAGGCCTTATAGTCATCTCCGAACTTCTCATTCGCGTCTTTGTCTGCTCTGATTAAATCAATGTAAATCAACGGGACAATAGGAATGCCCAATAAGATGATAATCCAATGTTGGAAAAGCAGCATGCCAGCAATTGCCCACAGAATAAAGGTTACGTATTGTGGATGGCGTACAATCGAATATATCCCCGTATCGACAAGTTGCGTGGTGTGAATGTAACTTTTCCCCTGTCTCACTCTACCTTTTTTCCGAAACTCCATGACGGGTAACATACCAAACACTATACCTGAAAGAACGTAGAGTGCTACTCCAGCATATGCTATAAGTTCAATTTGCGTAACTTCAGATAGTAAATAAATACCAACGATGATTTGGGAGATGAAAAGAAGGCTTGCGAAGGTTACTGGAATGAAAGCTATCCAAGAAAAACTTTTCTTAGACATTTCTATTTCTCTCTCAAAATGAAATACGTTATTGTAGTAATTCTATTTTCACTTTTTTTATGAAATCGTTCTTCTACCTACTTTAAGAGGAATATAACGTTAGCTACCTAGCTCTCTATATTTGATAGTCCCCTTCCAAGTTTTTATAGTATCTTTACAATTACCTTACTCTTTTCTCCAACAAAATTTGGAATACGAAATCAAGCCTACAACGAAAAGTGACGCTGATATTATTACAGAAAGAGTTGTTTGAGTTGTACTTAATAGACTATACCCTGCAAAATCTTTTCCCACGAAAAGATAAACAATTGACGAGTTAGCCGAAGAAACGGGATAAACTCTAGCAAACTGTTGAAGCACCTGTGGGAGATAGGCGTAGGGCGTCATAACACCAGATATCGTCGCAGAAATGACGGTAAGTCCAACTCCAGTCATGATAGCCCTATGCATGTGTTTAATGAACGTGCCAATAAGCATTCCAATCCCCACTGAAGCAACGAAGATTAAAAGAATATAACCTATAGCATGTAAAAAATCGACCAATGTAAATCGCGCGCGGGAAAGGAAAGCCTCTTCATCTATAGGAAAGCCCCGTCCGATGTGGGAAGGCTTGTTAAGGCGAGGCTGTTACATGGTTGGCATGTGGTGATTCCGATCACGGTGACTATCATAGTTGTTAGAACTATCTTATTCTCACAAGCCACCTACATTTCTTTGTTAACCAACGCTGGAATAATAACGCTGATCGTTGCAGCGTGTGTGGCTTTCGCTCTCGGCCTCTCCCTCCTTAATCCAGCATTCTCGACAAAGTCGGGAAGCTTCATGGTAAACGTGATGGTAGTGCCCCATACTGGTGTAGCATTATTAATTTTAACGAGATCCAACTGGGGAATGTATCTCCCGATTATTTGGTTTATTGGGATCGTATTCCTCTACCTTGGAATGAGAAAGCTGAGCAGAATCGAATAACAACAAGCAATAATTAAGAATAGATGGATGCAGCGCGGGCACTCTAAATGAAATGCAAGCTAACTAACCACATTGGGAAGCTAACTAAACATTGAACTAGACAGTTAGCTAGGATTAGGGCAAAGCATAAAAGAGGTTCTAGTGAAAATCTTAGATAGTCGTTGGTGGAGTGGTTATGAAGGATAAGACGTTTCCCAGTCCTCAATGTGCATTGTGTTCGGTTGAGATCAGGGCTTGCAGGGTGGAGAATGGCGTAGGACCGGTTTTTTGCCCGACAATAAACAGTAAAGACATCATTGAACTGGCTGTAAAGGAGTATAAAAAACCCGATATAAGGGAGTTCGCTAGGATGGCTTCCATCCAGGAAGCAGAGTGCTACACTAATCGGCATATCACACCCTACGTGTCACACCCGGTTAAGCCAAGAGTCCAAGAGATCTGTGAGTTTGCGATGAAAATGTCCTATAAGAAGCTGGGTGTTGCATTCTGTGCAGGGCTTCGGGCAGAAGCTCGGGCTCTCACAGAAATACTGAAGGCTCAGGGTTTTGAAGTGATTTCCGTGATCTGTAAGACGGGGTGCACGCCAAAGGAGGCCATCGGAATCAAGGAGAGCGAAAAGATTAGAATCGGTGAGTTCGAGGCCATGTGTAGTCCGATCGTGCAAGCCACTCTTCTCAATAGGGCGAAGACCGACTTCAACGTCATGGTCGGCCTGTGTGTCGGACATGACTCGCTCTTCCTCAAGTACAGCAAGGCCTTCACCACCGTGCTCATTGCAAAGGACAGGGTCCTTGCACATAACCCTGCTGGTGCACTATACACAACGGGAAGCTATTACGCTCGGTTGCTAAGACCAGGAATAGATTTCCCAGAGGATATAAAATAGCATGCTTTAGCTCTCTCCTTTTTTGAATACAGTTGGATAGCTAGCTAGAAAGCGTAGCGCGCGCTATTCTTTTCATCTATGTTACCTACAGAATTAATGTATTAAACAAGATATTAAGTAAATACCCTTCTTATCATTATCAACCATAAAGTACATATCGTATAGGATAATGATGTGTTTAGTACGCTTCTTTAATAGTTTATTATCTAAACATAGTTGTTAAATATGGTTTATTATATTGTGTTATTTGAGGTGATTTGATTGGCGAGTTGGTTTGGGAGACGTGTGGCCAGAAAGTTTTCGCCTATGTTTAAGGCTATGTATGCCACGATGGGAGATTTGAACAAGGCATTCTACGAAAAATTTGGAGATGAGGCTCTACCGGTAATAACAAAAGTTTCTGGCGAGGGGGGGTCAGAGGTCGGCGAAAGTTATACAGGAAATGATGCCGGTTAAAAATATGGAGGATGTCGGTGAACTATTCAAGATGATGGAGACGATGATGGATATGAAGATGGAGATAATAGAATTGTCAGATGACATGATACACTTCAAAACATCAACGTGTCCAATGGGCATAGAAGGAGCGAGTAAAGAGCTGTGTGAAGCCATGATGACTTCTGACAAGATGATGTTGAGCACCCTACTCGGACAAGAAATGGAATCGAAGATAACTGAATCCGTAGCAGCTGGAGACGAATGTTGCGAGGTCATCATTTCAGTTAAAAAGTAAAGGAAAATGATCTAATAAAAAGGAGGTGAGAGGACATGAAAGTAATGCTGCGAGCCATTATGAGGATGCATCCTGGCAAGATGGCGGAGGGTATGGAGCTATGGAAAGAGATGCTGGCTCTCATGAAGAAAAAAGGCATATCCTTTCCTCCTGCAAGGACATATACTCCTTTTCTCGGGGGAGGTGATGCCTTGCATACGATCATTGTGGAAGGTGAGTGGGATAGCTTAGCCGCGGTGGCGGACATGTATGAAAAGTCATCAGCAGATCCCGAAATCATGGGACTCATGCCAAAGTGGGATGCAGTCGAGGAGAGTCATCGAATCGAGCTCTACATGGTCATGCCACAAGAGCAGGGATAAGCCCGATCTTTACTAGCTTTTTTAGCGCGCGCGCTAAATTAGCCTTGAACAGATACCTACCAAAACTGTTTAAACTACTTGCTGAGTTATACACATAGCTCGCGCGCTTTTGGAAGCTGTTAGCTAGCTAACTTGGCAAGGATTTTGGATGGTTACTCCTGTTTCATGATGATTTTGTGGAACATCTGCCCTATGAAGAGAAACGTTAGCAACCATGCTGATAAGACTACAATGTTAGTTGTAATGCCAAAGAAGGATTCGCCTCCAGTGCCTAGCTTCAGTAGGTCAAGGGTATGCGTGAGAGGGGACAGAAACGCGGCGTAGATGCCCGCAGTCGGCATTTGCTCCAACGGAATGAACATCCCACTTATGAACATGAGAGGTATACGGAAGAAGTTGAGGGGTACGATGACCTGTCCAGGGCTTCCTGTGGGTATTGAGGCGAAGAGAATTCCCATTGCGGAGTAAGACATCGTGGATAACAGGATGCCCAACGCTAGTGCAGGAGGATTTGTCACCATTATGCCCTGTAAGACTACTCCGAGGACTGTTGCTAGCATCGTAATGCCTAAACCGAATATGACGCCTGCCATCATCTTCCCCCAGAGGACGGATATTAAGGACAGAGGAGCTGAAAGGAAGCGTTCAAAGGTTCGCATCCTCCTTTCCATGGGTATGGCGACTGGGCCGATACTGCTGGAGGCCCAGAAAACCGTCTGTGCTGCGAGCAATGGTATGAGTCTGTCATTAGGGATATTTCTTCCGATTGTGAAAGTGAAGAAGAGAGAGATTGGGAACAGAATCCCGAACATTAAGGCTGGTGGACGCAGGTAGTAAATCTTGACATCTTTAACAGTTATAGCCCAACTCTTCCTCAGTTCGTCAAGAACGGTAATCTTGTTCACTATCCACGCCCCCTTTTACGTATTATCTCCTTCGCCATCTTGCTTCCCGTGAGCTGGAGGAACGCATCCTCAAGACTGGGACCAAGAGTGTTTATCGTGATGGGCTCCAAATTATGATCCTCAATATATTTTCCCAGCTCCCTCAGTGCCTTAGAGGGGTTCTCAGTCATTAAATGCAATTTATCTCCTCGTTTCTGAATACTGTTGACGCTCTTCAGCGTCGCCAATTCCTTTATAACTTCAGGGCGTGTTTCTCGGAAGGAGACCTCGATGGATTGGCTGCTTTTCATAACTCGCTTCATCTTCTCAGGGGTATCGATCGCTGCTATTTTACCACGGTTGATGATCGCTACGCGGTCACACATCTGACTTGCTTCCTCAATGTTGTGTGTAGTGAGGAACGTGGTGAGTCCCTCCTCGTTTAACTCTCTTATGAGCTTCCGTATTTCTCGGACGCTCTTCACATCAAGTCCGGAGGTTGGTTCGTCGAGGAAGAGCACTTTGGAGTCGTTTATGAGTGCCATAGCGATGCATACTCTTCGTCTCATCCCTCGACTGAATCCCTCCACTTTCTCGTTCCTACGATCGTACAGGTCAAACCTCTTAAGTAGGTCTGTAGCCCTTTCCTCCCTTTTCGCCTTCGATACTCCATATAGTTTACCCGTGAAATCGAGGTTCTGCCAGGCGGTCAGTTCCGTGTATATGTTGCTTATGTCGGGGACTATCCCCATCTGGGACTTGGCCTCAACCGATTGCTTCATGATATCGAAGCCCGAGATGGAGGCTGTTCCTGCGGTGGGGGTTGAAATGCCAGTCAGCATCCTGATGGTTGTGCTCTTACCCGCACCGTTGGGACCTAGGAAGCCGAATATCTCCCCTTGGTCAACGTCGAAGCTGATATGGTCAACGGCGAGAAAATCGCCATAGTATTTAGTAAGCCCGAGAGCCGTTATAGCTGTGACTTGGCTCATTTTAATCATCCTTGAAATTGCGTTTATAGAACTCAGCCATCTCCTCGAGCACTTTCTGCTGCTCTTCTATCATGCTTTTTCCCTGTCTCAGCATTTCAAAGCCTTTATCCGTGAGGTTGTAGACTCTGCGGTCCAAGCCGGCGCTCTTCTTCTCCCAGATCGAATCGAGGAGCCCAGAGTGCTCCATTCGCCTCAGGATAGTGTAGAGACTCCCAGGCTTCATCTTCCTCCTGCCCGCCTGAAAGCTGTTCACCTCCTCTAGTAGCTTGTAGCCATGAAGCGGTTTCTCATAAAGAACCCTAAGCACCATCAGCTGGAGCCAGCTGCCTCTGAGTAGTCTCTGTCTAAACCCACACATGACTAACACCCATATATGTTACAAGTATACCTATAACATTGTATGTTATAAGCGTTTCGATTTCGAATTTAGTGCGCGCGAACTCCACTTCCTTCCTCTTTTTCAATTCTACGCTGAAAAATGCTTTTCTTAAAAGTAGCGTTAGATCCTCCAACTGGTAATAACTTATATACTGTTTGTTCTTCCTGAAACAATAGAGGATAAAGAGTATGAAAAACAGGGGGCCTATCATGATTCAATTGGTTCTTCTTAGACATGGGGAGAGTGTTTGGAACAGGGAAAACCGTTTTACTGGTTGGACCGATGTTGATTTATCTGAAAAAGGCGTTGATGAAGCAAGAAGTGCTGGAAGAATTCTAAGAGAATCTGGATTCGTTTTTGACCTAGCATTTACGTCTATCCTAAAAAAAGCAATTCGAACGTTATGGATTGTATTGGACGAGATGGATTTGATGTGGATTCCTATCAAAAAGTCATGGAGGCTGAATGAGCGTCACTATGGGGCATTGCAAGGATTAAATAAATCACAGACAGCCAAAAAACACGGTGAAGACCAAGTGCACCGTTGGAGAAGGAGTTACGATGTGAGACCGCCTGCGTTAGAGAAAACAGACGAAAGATATCCCGGCAATGATCCTCGCTATCGAGATCAAAGCGAAGACGAACTACCCGTTACAGAAAGTCTGAAAGACACCTTAAGCAGATTATTACCATACTGGACAAATACAATAGCTCCAGAAATAAGGTCAGGTAAAAAAGTAATTATCGTAGCCCACAATAATAGTATAAGGGCTCTCATTAAATATCTTGATGACATTTCCGAAGATGAGATCGTCCACCTGGACATTCCTACGGGAATACCTCTCTTCTATAAACTCGATGAAAGATTGAAACCCTTAAAACATCATTATCTGGGCGATCCTGAAAAGGTAAAAAAAGCAATTGCATCTGTAGCAAGACAAGGAAAGCTAGCTAGATAAAAGGGATACTGAGGCGATTCGTTATCTTAACGTAAGTCACATATATATTGTCATCTGTAACAAACCATTTCTCGGAGTTGGTTAGTAAAAAAATTCTAGCCAGAGTGTAATCACTCCAATGGCTTATTCAAGGAAAACCTTTACTGCTTCAGCAACACGGGTACCGGACTTTACTTTCACTCGGGTTACGTTAAACTGTTCGAGTAACGTTGACACGCCTGGACCGAACTCGCCAGCTATCACCGTGTTCACTCCGACGTCTATCAATGTCCTGACCATCAATGGACCAGCACCGTGTTTGTAGGACGCGGCTGTGTTTTGGATGACTTCTACATTTGTAACGCTTTTTTCCTTTATGATTACGATGGTGAAGGTTTTGGCTCGGCCAAAGACATTTGCCACGACGTCTTTCATTCCTCGGTCTCCCTTTGTTGGGAGGGCCAACTTACTTTCGTGCAACGAGTCACATCCCTGTTCTGTCTTTCATCTTCTTGCCCTTTTTTATTTTCTGAGTTCATCTAGTCGTTTCCTGATTGCGTCCAACTGAGGTTGTAGAATCTTCAGCTGTTGCTCCAGCATCTGTATTTCTTGCTCCGTTGTCACTGGTCGCATTAACGGCATTGCATGGAACTTTGGTGGTACAGATAGTGTTTCAGAGTCCGTTGACGTAGTTGTCTCAGGGACGGGTGCATAGAGCCATCGGCATACGCTTCTACCGTATAGCCATCCGGATCTCTGCCATGGCGGGACGTGCCTGAAGGGCCTCTTCCGGACCAGGATCCAACCCCTTTTCCTCTGACTCGTCCTCTCCAACCCACGTCTTTCACCCATGCCCTTATATTGTGCTTATACACACTTATATTTATGGAATTATGCACAGATATATATAAAAGTTACCGTGAACTCAAAAATAGGGATTTCAATGGGATGGAAACGCCGACGCCGACGCGGCGCACGAGGCCGGTTCCCTAAACCAATCAGCATCGGAAGACTTCCGACAATCGACAAGCTCGTACCCGTCCCCGAACGAGGGAAGGAATCCATCTGCATTGAGATCGCTGAAGTGGAGGCCCTAAGGCTGGTCGACCTTGAGGGACTTTCGCAAAAGGAGGCTGGCGTGAGAATGGGCGTCTCCAGAGGAACGGTTTGGAGGCTTGTACAGAAGGCACGGAAAAAAACCGCGCAAGCCCTCAGCGAAGGTCGAACCTTAAATATACTCCAGCATGTTCCGGAACATGATTACACGCCATAGTGCATAACTCGCTGAAATTTTTTCTGGGGTTGAGAGAATGTCTACATTACTTGTAATCCTGGCGTCTGTGGCCTTGGTCAGTCTAATAGCCTTCACAGGCTTGCTCTTTATCAGTCTAAAAGAGGCCTTCCTAAAACGTACTTTAATGATCCTCGTTAGTTTCGCCTCAGGGTCGTTAATCGGTGGCGCGTTCATTCATTTATTACCCGAAGCCCTAGAACAATCTGGTCCGAATGTCTTCTACTACGTCGTAGCAGGGATTATGCTCTTCTTTATCATGGAAAAATTCCTCTATTGGCGACACTGTCATAATGGAACTTGCTCCGTACACACCTTTGCGTTCCTCAACCTTATTGGGGACGGCATTCACAACTTCATCGATGGCATGATTATCGCGTCCAGCTATCTCCATTCACACGATCTCGGCGTCGCCACCACGTTAGCGGTGATTTTTCATGAAATCCCTCAAGAAATCGGGGATTTCGGCGTCCTCGTCTACGGAGGCCTGTCAAAGAGAAAGGCGCTTACATACAATTTTCTCTCTGCTCTCACCGCCATTGCTGGCGCTCTCGTGACCTACCACCTGGCCTTAATTCAAAGCATAGAGCAGTGGTTGATTCCTATCGCGGCAGGAGGCTTCATATACATCGCGGGAACCGATCTAATGCCCGAACTCCATAAACAGTTCCAACTAAAAGATTCCGTAACCCAGCTTGTGACGATTCTGGCCGGGATAACGTTGATGTCTGCTTTAAAAATTTTCCTGTCCTGATCATGGACTAGTATCACTGGCTGCTTCTTGTTCAGATATGTGGGTCTTCACACTCATCCCCAAAACGAATTCCTAATTGGATGTTGTAGAACAGAAATGTTACGAATAGCAAAATATAAATGTTAGATTACTCGTAACTTTATTTCATGTCCAGGCAAATTGTGTCACCGACAGTAGAGGAATACCTCGAACAGATCTACCGGCTTGAAAAAGAACGGGGAATAGCCAGAACCAAGCATATTGCTGAAATGGTTGGAGTTAGCTTAGGGACAGTGACCAATACTATAGACGCTTTGGAACAACAAAATTTAGTCACCCATGAGCCCTATAAAGGAGTGAAGCTGACAGAGGATGGACTAAGAATAGCTATAGATGTTATCCGAAGGCACCGACTAGCTGAGCGTTTGCTAACAGATTTCCTCAAACTAGATTGGAGCCGTGTCCACGAACACGCATGTAAACTTGAACACGCGATAGTCGACGCTCTAACGAATCCTCTGGAAAAGGCCTTAGGCCATCCGACGTCCTGTCCTCACGGGAATCCGATACCCAAGGCATGCGGAGGGATACTGGAGGAAGCGTCGCAACCATTAATTGGCCTTCCTGAAGGAGAAAAAGGCGTAGTGGCAAAAATCGTTAAAGAGAACCAAGAAGTACTTGAATATTTACTGACGATTAACTTAGTCCCTGGGACTCCTATTGAAGTCGTGGAGAAAGCTCCCCTCGATGGACCGATAACGTTACTGATTAATGGACGAAGACGCCCCATCAGTAGGAAACTTGCGTCCATTGTGTGGGTGAAAAAAGAGGACTGAGCAACTTGGAACTACCTCTGACGGAGCTGAAGAATAGTGAGCTTGGAACTATAACCTCGATACGATTCAGTCGAGGTCAACGAAGGAGACATGGACAAGTGAGTGGGGGCTGGGGCTTTGAAAGGCGACTCATGGACATGGGGTTGACGCCTGGCACCCTGGTGACAGTCGTGAAGTCAGCACCCTTTAATGGCCCCCTGGAAGTTATCGTCCGGGGGTCACGGCTTGCGCTTGGCAGAGGCATGGCTGAGAAGATCTTCGTGGAAGTAGAGCGATGAGTGAGAGAACCTTAACGATAGCCTTAGCGGGAAACGCGAACGTCGGAAAAAGCGTGATCTTCAACCACCTTACCGGTCTCCACCAGCATGTCGGTAACTGGCCCGGGAAAACCGTTGAGAAGTCCGAGGGTACGCTGCATTTTAAAGGCTACACTATCGACATAATTGATCTCCCCGGAATCTACTCCTTATCAACCTTCTCCCTCGAAGAGCTGGTCTCACGGGAATACATCGCCGTCGAAAGACCCGATCTGGTGATCAATGTCCTCGACGCCTCGGTGCTGGAACGAAATCTGTTCTTCACCTTACAGCTCATGGAACTGGAAACCCCCATAATCATCGCCTTGAATCAGATTGACATGGCGAAAAGCAAAGGGATTGAGATCGACAGTGAGAAATTAACCCAGCTCTTGGGCATGCCCGTCGTCCCGACACTAGCGATCAAGGGGGTTGGTATCTACGATCTCCTCGAAGAATCCGTTAAAACCACTGAGCGGAACATCAAGCCTCCTATACTCCCGTATGGTGACGAGGTAGAAAGACGAATCATGCGACTCACAGATGTTCTTCAACAGGTTCCCCGTCGTTATCCTCCCCGATACACCGCAATTCAGATCCTCCAAGGGGACAACGAGATCGAAACACAGGTCCGAGAGACAAACCCCGAGATCATCACCACAGCAACGATGCTCGCAAAGGAGCTTGAGGCGATCCACGGTCATCCCTGTTCAACCGTGATTACGTCAGAGAGGTATGACGTGGCACGACGGATCACACAGGACGTGCAAAGGGAAAACGCTCCAAGGAAGACACCTTTCAGAGAGACCCTGCACAACATAACCACTCACCGACTTCTTGGCTATCCCCTAATGATGGGGCTGTTGCTCTCCATATTCTTCACCGTCTTCACCTTCGGGGACTTTTTTTCGAGGTTGATAAACGACTTCTTCATGGGGTGGAAGCCCCTCTTCGAAGGCATGTTCGGCGGTGGCGTTGTAGGGAAGCTACTTTGGGGTGGCGTTA
>JAOZHB010000035.1 GCA_026015035.1 Candidatus Bathyarchaeota archaeon
TCAAAAGCGAAAGTATGTAAGAGGTGAAATGGGTCAATGTCAATGTTTACCGCCCCTGGCGCTTACGATCGAGCGATAACCGTCTTTTCGCCTGATGGCCGCCTATTCCAAGTGGAATACGCCCTTGAAACCGTGAAGAGAGGTTCAACAGTTCTGGGCATCGCTTGTCCCGAAGGCGTGGTCTTGGCAGCTGAAGAGCGATCAGCGTCGAGGCTGCAGGACCCCGAGTTCTCGTGGAAAATCTTTGAAATCGATGAACACGTGGGTGCTGCCATATCAGGTCTCAGCTCTGACGCTAGGGTGCTGATAGCTCAAGCAAGAGTCTTTGCTCAGGGAAATAGATTGACGTACGACGAGTTAGCAGATATTGAGGTACTGTCGAAGAGGGTGGGTGACACCAAGCAACTTTACACGCAGCATGCTGGCGTCCGCCCCTTCGGGGTCTCAATTATCTTTGGCGGAGTCGATATGAGAGGCAGTCATGTCCTGCAAACAGACCCCAGTGGTGCTGTGTGGGCGTATAAAGCGGTTTCCGTGGGTTCTGGAAGCGATACCGTTAAGGGCGTTCTGGAAACGAAGTACCGGGACGATCTGACCCTCGAAGAATCAAAGCTGTTAGCCGTTGAATGCCTCTCCAAAGTCGTTGAAGGCACCCTTGAACCAGAGAAACTGAAGCTCGCCATCATTCCCGCTGATACGAAGAAGCTGACTCATCTGTCCGATCAAGAGGTAGCGACGTACATAAGTAAATTAGAGTCTTAAAACGACTTCACAGTTGGTTAACTTTAATGGGTGAACGCCACACAACCGCCCGCCTGACACTGGCTGGAGAGCGCTTTGAAATTCTGGTGCGTCCAGAACCAGCCTTCGACTTTAAACAGGGCAGATCCATACAAGTCTTCGAGGTGTTGGTAGCTGACGTCATATTTACCGATGCCAGTAAAGGCTTACGTGCCTCCGAAGAACAACTTCAGAAGGCTTTTCACACCACGGATACTGATAAAGTAGCGGACACGATCTTGAAGCGGGGTGAGCTTCAGCTGACAATTGAGCAGAGGCGTAACCTCGTTGATGAAAAACGGAAGCAGATTGTCTCCTTTATTGCTAGACATTGTGTGGATCCACGGACCGGTTTCCCTCATCCACCCCTGAGGATAGAACAGGCGATGGAGCAGATTAGGCTGGTTGTGGACCCGTTTAAGGACGGCGAGGAGCAAGCCCGAGCGGTCATAGAAGACTTACGTCCCATTCTTCCGCTGAAAATGGAACAGTTAACGATCGCTGTCAAGGTCCCTGCTGAGTACGCTGCTCAAACGATTGGTGTGGCAAAGAATTTTGCCAAGGTTAGTCAGGAGGAGTGGCAGAGGAACGGCTCTTGGATCGGCGTAGTCGAGATGCCCGCGGGGTTACACACTTCTTTCTTGGAGAGGATTGGCGCGGTTACCCATGGAAATTATCAGACAAAAATCATAAAATAGGTACTTGAAGACTTGATTTGATCGATGGCGGATTCACGCTACTTCGTGAGTCTGCAAAGGAATTCGAGGACTTATGAAGCCTCTTCATGAATGACGATGTAAATGAAAAAACTTGAAGGTGGAACGGAGAAAAGTGTCCTATCTAATTGAGAAACGGAAGTTTGTCATACCCGGTGATCTATTGGCTGAGGGCGATTATCATGCTGGTCGCCATACTTTTAAAGAGGGAAGCAAGGTCTACGCTTCCATGGTTGGGCTGAGTAATAACGTCGGTAGAAACGTGTATGTTGTGGCTCTCAAAGGCTGTTATATTCCCCGGGGCGGGGATGTGGTGATTGGGAAGGTCGTGGAAATGAGGCTTGGAAGCTGGAACATCGACATAAATTCGCCGTATAACGCGATTCTCTTCACGTCCGAGGCTCTTGACCGCCCTTTTAACTCGCGAAGAGAGGATATGACTCGCATCCTAGACATCGGAGACCTCATATTGGCGAAAGTCATTTCCTTCGACAGAACACGGGGGCCCGCTCTGACCATTCGAGAATCCGGGTTGGGCAAGATCGTTCACGGAAGCATTATACGAATGACGCCGACTAAGATACCCAGGCTCATCGGTAGAAAGGGATCCATGATTAACATGTTGACGCGTGAAATGGGCTGCCACATAACTATCGGGCAAAACGGCCTCATTCTTATCAGTGGAAAAAATCCGGAGTTGGAGGCTCTGACCATCCAAGTCATCAACCTGATCGAGGCGGAGGCTCACACCTCTGGGCTAACGGACCGCATAACTGAATTCATTAAAAAGGAGAAGAGTGATTTAAATGCCGAAAAAAGCGAAGCGTGAAAAGTTGATAAGTAGAGGAGTCAGAACCGATGGGCGTAAGCCCAATGATCTGAGGAAAATAAGAATCGACGTCGGCCCCTTGGAACGGGCTGATGGATCAGCGTACATTGAATGGGGAAATAACAAGATTCTGGCTGCCGTTTACGGGCCTCGCGAGGTCCATCCCAGACATTTAGCCCGACCCGACAGAGCGTTTTTCAGATGCCGATATCACATGGCTCCCTTCTCCACCTCGGAAAGAAAACGGCCTGCGCCTTCAAGGCGTGAGAGAGAGCTCTCCAAGGTGACGAGGGTGGCCTTAGAACCCGCGCTTTTAACCGAGTTATATCCGAGGACGGGGATCGACGTCTTCATCGAAGTATTACAGTCAGATGGTGGAACGAGGTGTGCGGGCATAACCGCCGCCTCCATAGCCCTCGTCGACGCAGGCATTCCCTTGAAGGACCTGGTTGTCGCATGCGCCGCTGGAAAGATAGACGGAAAGATCGTGTTAGATCTAAATGAGGTTGAGGATCAGGAAGGGGATGCAGATGTTCCTGTGGCGGTCATGCCGAGGACGGGAGGCATCTCCCTTTTACAGATGGATGGCATCATGAGTCAAGCAGAATTCAAGGAAGCCCTTGAACTAGCGCTTGAAGGCTGTAAACAAGTGTATGACCTGCAGAAGGAAGCGTTAATGAAAGCATTTATTCAAGAAGAAGCGTCTGGTGAAGACGAAGCGGAAAGCGACGGAGAGGAAACGAATGAGTGACTATAAAGTCGTGGCCAAGATTACGCAGAAGCAGATAGCCGATAACCTCCAAAAAAACACGAGAATTGATGGACGGGGTTTGCTGGAGTATCGCGAGATAACGACCGAACTAGGCATCATCGAGAAGGCGTCTGGCTCCGCTCTCGTCTCCCTTGGGAAGACCAAGATCCTGGCTGGCGTGAAGGTTGAGATGGGCGAGCCCTACCCCGATAAGCCTGACGACGGCGTGTTAACGGTGAATGCGGAGTTGATTCCCTTGGCCTCTCCAGACTTTGAGCCGGGTCCTCCCAGTGAAGACGCTATCGAACTGGCCCGGGTTGTGGACCGAGGCCTCCGAGAGTCAAAGGCAATAGACACGAAGAAGCTCTGCATCGTTCCCGGCAAAAAAGTGTTCGTCGTCTTCGTCGACTTGAATGTGCTAGACCACAGTGGAAACCTGTTTGACACGGCAGCGTTGGCCTCCATTCTCGCATTAATGAACGCGAAGACCAAGGACTACACTGTTTCAAAAAGCGGGGCGCTGAAGTATAAGGACAGCACCTCCCACCTGCCCCTCCAAAACTTCCCTGTTGAAGTCACAGTGGCGAAGATCGGAGAAAAAATGATCGTTGACGCGACCCTGGAAGAGGAAGCAGTAATCGACGCCCAGATCACGATAGCCGTAGGAAAGGACAACGAGATCTGTGCCGTTCAAAAGAGTTTATTTGACACCCTCTCTCAAGATGAGGTACATCAGGCTCTTCAAATAGCCACGGATAAAGCCGAGGAAATGCGGGCGAAGGTGTTACGGGGAGTTGAAGGATGGTTAGAAGGAAAAGAGTGAATCCGGTAGGCCGATTAGGCGTACGATACGGTAAACGGGTTCGAGATCGAATATCCGCGGCGGAAGCCGGTTTACGGCGGAAACATACCTGTCAAAACTGTGGCTTCAACGCGGTGACACGGGTGAGCGTAGGCATTTGGACGTGCAGAAAATGCGACTTCACCTTTACGGGAGCCGCCTACTCCCCATCCAGCGAATTGGGGGAAGTTGCCCAGCGTAACATCAGACGGAGCACGTAGACCCTCCCCCATTACCTGCGAGAAACGACGTTCTCGTCCCATTTTTTGTGGCATGTTCAGCCTTTAACGCATTTTTGTAGGACCAGGTTTGTCAGGTCGTAGGACAGGTCGAAGCTGAGGAAACCCATGAGGTGCAGTACCTCGATCTGCGACATGAGGGTTAATAGACTCATCACGAGTTTCAGCGTGAACCTGTAACGGAAGAAGATGGCTGCAGCCCCCTCTGTTCGGCTGAATCGTTCATGGCCCCATTCATCGATGAACGTGAAGAGCGTAACAACTATCACAAGCCATAGGGTCGGCGTCTCCACTTCGAAAACTAAAGCGAAGGCGAAGGTCAAGATCACTCCCAAGACCAGGTTCGGCCTATCCACTTTTCTGGACACGGTCACCCCGATGAATAGGCCGAGGATGAGTGATGAGGAGAAGACGCTTTCGGACAGTAACACTCCAAACACGAGTGACGATGCGACTGCGGAGAGAAGGGCGAGCCGGGTGTTTTCCCGTTCGCCTAGGAAGTCAGCGGTCTTTAAGGTCACTCCACTCACGGCAAAGGCTGCGAGAAAGAGTTCTGGTGGAAGCTTCATTCCGCGGGTAATTCCCTTTTCTTGGGTTCGATGACTTTGAGGACGTAGTTGAAGATGGATAACGCCGTGACTTCCGAGGACGCTGCGTCCGCAATGGGCTTGAGTACACACACTCCCTGAAGCCCATGGCTGTGGGCGAGGCCGAGGATCAGGCCCTTGGGGCCCACGATTCTGTCTTGACTGAAGATTTTTCCACTGTAGTTAGTGATGGTGTTTGAGGCGAGTTGGCCCGATGTTGCAGCGATGTAGATGCTGTTATCAGGTTGCTCGGCCGTGAAGCCCCCGTAGCTAAGGACGCGTGTACAGCCCAGCTCCTTTACGTAGTTGACGATGGTGGTGAAGACCTCGTAGTTAGCGAAGGCGCCTTCCGGCAGCAGTTGACTGCTTCCCGTTACGAGAATGATGCTCGGTTCCCGTTGAGTATGGACGTGGAGTTCGCATCTCGGGAGGCTGCAAAGCCCCGTGTCTTCAGCGATGACGTAGTCAGGAAAGTAGGGCGAGTAACACTCAGCGAACTTCGTGGGGTTCAAGTGTTCGAGGAGTAGCTGGGTCACCCTGACAGTGACCGGGTCTGACTGAGAGACGCCTTGAAGGAGGAGTGGCTTCTGCAGCTTCGGCGTGTAGAGGGTTTTAATCCAGGATTTATCCACCTTGACGTCTTCCCCCTTTATCTTGGAACGCTGGGTTAGGAAAGGGTGACCGTAAGTTGCACCTTGGCTTGGTCGGCAAATTCCCAATCAAGGCCGTCGAGGTAATAGGCCTCCACGAAGAGCGTAAAGGTCTGGGATTCACCGATGGGTTCACGGCCCTCCAATACGATGGGGATGCTGGTGCTTCCTTGCATGTCAAGGGTTCCCTTTGTCGGATACGTTAAGTTGTAGAAGCTGCCGTGTTGCGAGATATCCAGAAGCCGTTCCTTGGTTATTCCATCGTAGAACGTTAAGTTTCCAGTGTATACTATGTGGAGTTCGAAGGTCGCTGGCTGGTCCGCCCAATTATTGAGCACCACGGTGAGCGTGGTATTCTCACCCAGCCTTATGGAGTCGCTGCCGGTGAATCCCGCGGAGGCGATCAATAGTCCTCTCGGCTCCGGTGACAGAACACCCGAAAAGTGGACCAGTACTAACACGGCAATCGCGGTTACCATGATTAGGATTATGATGAAAGGTCGCCTCAATAGAAAAGCCATATCTTATCACCCAAAGACTTCGTCAAACACTTAGACGTAGCTAGCTTTAAAATGATTCCGTCAGACTTCTACGGAACCCCCTACTCCTCCCTCATTTTATCCGCGATGGTCTTCAACTCACCGCTCTCATAGATCCTGATCTTCGTCTTCAACCTCACCCGAAGCCCGAGCCGCCTAAAAAACGAGTACAATTGTTCCCCCGTAATCGGCCCTGCAAGCCTCCCCGCCTCAATGAGCGACGCCATGGCACCCGCAATCTTCTCCGCGACTGCCGGATACTGGGCCTCTGCCGCACTCCACACCTCCCACGCCCTACCCACAAACCGTTTCTTCAAGACCTCTTTAGGCCCCAGTTTCACCTTCTCCTCCCCCTCCTCCTTCCTCTCCTGCTCCTCCTCTTCCTTCATGGCCTCCGCTCTCTCAAGGAGGAGCCGACGCCTCATTTCGAGGTGCCGCCGCCGCTTCAACAGCTCAATCTCCGAGTCATCAACCATATAGTCGTCGCCACATGCTATTCATGAAGGGATTCTCGGATAAGCCTTTCGTTACATGCATGACGCTGCGAGGAGTAAATCTTTTAATACCTCTTGTAATACTCTAAGAACCATCTTTTTCCCTTCCATCTGCAGCTTGACCGATGAAAGGGGAAAGGAGGACATAGCGGGGTGGGGTAGCCAGGTTAACCCGCAGGGCTCATACCGCCGAAGTCACCCAACGACTTTGGCCTGAGACACCCTGAAACCGGATGTTCAAATCATCTCCCCGCTACCAAATTCATCCCCCGATATAGAATCTGATTTTGTTAAGTGGTTAAGAGAAGAAAGACATCTCTCTGAATCAACTATCAAGACCAAACTACATAAACTCAGAATTCTCAAGCGTAGAATAAACCTATGGGATAAGGATTCAGTTAGACGATATATAGCTAATTCTGATTGGGGAAACAACTACAAGTCTATCATGGAGTATGTATATCTAGTGCGCGCGCGCTTGAATTCTCTTTTGAATCCCAACTACCTTCATTTTTGACATAACGTGCGTGAGTTGCTGAGTTAGCTCTTACTTTTCGATTATAGCGCGCGCGAAACATTATACTTATCCAGTCAAGTTAAGAGCACTAGTAGTCTTACTTCTGTACATTCGCTTAATGGTTTCAAGAAGCGTAGGCTAGATAGCGCGCGCGAGTCCCAGTGTATATAGTACGAACCCAAACTCTCCAGATAAGACTCAGACTCGAGTGCCTACCTGCAGGTGGCTATTCACTTGCATAAGACCAGTGTGTCCGTCGATTAGGCGAGAGAGATGTAATAGAAGAGGAAGGATAATGTATTGCAGTGAGCGTCCTTTCTGCTTTGTTTCGAAGAAGTAGGTGATTAGTTGATAATATTGAGCGAGAGCCGCTTTTCCCTTTTCTGTAGTCTTGAATTCGAAAATGCCTTCTGTTGGTTCACTGAGCTGCTCGAGAAGTCCTCCTTTTGTGAGAATGCTCAGAGCGTCCTTGGCGGCAGCTGTGTTGAGGTAGACTTTTCTCATAAGCCAGCTCTGTGTTCGCGGGGTTCGAAGGCATGCTTCTAGTAATGCTGACCATATCTCGAATTTGCCTCGACGAGGAGCCCTGTAACTTGTTCTGCGGGAGGAGGGTGATGTTTTTGGCATCAGGTCTTCCTCAAGGTATTATTTGTGCTTTGCTGGATTGTTGATTCAAGATTTGCTTGCCAAGTGGTGAGGGTGTCATAGAGGTTCAGCCAGCGACTGATGAGTTGTCGCCACTTGAGGAAAATCCCAAAACGAACGACCATCAATACAATGTTGAACAAGAGAAATGGGATGATAGATGTAGTAAGAAGCTGGGGAAGAACATAGGGGCGTCTGATGAAGAAACTACCAAAGCTAAATATAACTATTGCAAGAATCACAACTTCAACAACAGGCAAAATCCTAAGGTTTCGAATT
>JAOZHB010000092.1 GCA_026015035.1 Candidatus Bathyarchaeota archaeon
ACCCTTCTAATCCTCTCCACCATCTGGTCCACGTTTACGCTTTGCCACGGCGGGAGCATGCTCATGAACGCGTGCTCAATGTAGGCACCCATCTCCGCCAGCTGCACCTGATCCTCGATGGGTATGTTGGGCACCTCAAAGTTAACGTGGCTTACGATGATCTTTTTGACTCCAGCCTCTTCAGCCTCCCTGACCAGCCTCTTCAATTCTGGTATAGTTAGATGGCATGTTGCGAGGGCAACATCGGCGTCAGCTATCAATCCTAAAATCTCAGCAACAGCTGGATCGAGTTCACCGTCGTCTTTGAGGATGGTTATGCCTTGGACGCGTTCATATGCTTTCGGGAGAGCTGAGGTGAGCTGCATCTTTTTTCCGTACTGCCCCACGCCATAGAATTGTATGTGGTTTCTGGCATCCACCGTCGGCATGAAGATGATCTTTGCCCCCAGCTTTATCGCCGAGTCCACGGCAAAGGGGTTTAAGCCTCCAGCAGCGTAGTTGAGGACAATAGAACCAAAGACCTCAACCCCTTCCACCACTCTCTTCACTATGGTTGCCTTCCCCATGCTACTCTCGTGATGGTTCTTGAGGACGATGGCCTTCATTCCCGCGTCTCGAGCCTGTTCAGCGGCCTGAAGAGCATCCACGACCCTGGCAAACATACTAGGCCCGGCGTGTATATGAAGGTCACAAGCACCTTCCAAGAGTCTAAGCAACTCCATACTAATCCTCCTTACAATCCTTTTACCTAATTAAGACCTAATTCAATTATAAATTTTCGTTGGTAGATGCTCTAGCCAGCTAGCTGAAACCCTATCAAGACCCCATAGACCCATATTCAACCCGAAGACAGGAAGATCGAGATTCTAAGCGCGCGTGTCCTATCTAGCTTCAAATTAATATCTCAAGAAAAAAAGAGAGGGGAGACGGATGAAAATGTGTCTTCTCCGTTTACCAGATGTCCGCTATGACATGTTCAAGGCCCAACGCTTTCAAGGTTTCTTTGAGGGGCTTCCCCGTTGCGACATCCCACCCTAGCAAGCGATAGTAGTTATCCAGCATTGCGTCCCAATGAGGTTGGATGCTTATGCCCTTCGAAGGCCCGTCGACGGGTGTGGATCCGTATCGCTCGGAAGGCCGGTCCAGCTCTCGTGTTATGCCAACTTGGATGTTGAAGGCTCGCATGAGGTTGATAGCTCGTAATCCAACCGTCCTCGCTTCGTCCTGCGTCATGTCCCATCCTGTTACTGCGTTCACGGCGTCGGCCAGCAGGGGCACGTTGGTTCGCGTGTTGAATCGACATGTTCCCAAGGAGTCTTCGAAGACCATGAGTCCCTTCGCCGTGGCTTCGTAGGTAGAGACATCCATGGGGTACCCTGGTCCCACTAATTCAGGTGTGGTGGGATACGTAGCGGTTTCCAGAGTGCCCGTGTTCGAGGTGCATGTGTCAAACATCTCTTTCCATCGGGTTCGGTGATCGTGACCTCGTGGCGTATTGCCTTTTACAGTGTAGATGGCAGCTTTCGCGGCTTCCCCTCCAACCTTTTGTGAGGCCCGCATCACACCCTCTGCCAGGAGGTCACCGCATCCAACGCGATTGGCAGTCATATGTAGCGCCTGTCTTACTGCCTCGACGTTTCCCCACGACAAGTCAAGTCCGTCCACATCGTCCCGCGTGATCAATCCCCGTTCATAGCACTCCATGAGCCAACCCATCAACCACCCCGCCTCATTATTATCCACGCCCAGTCGATCGGTGACACCAGACAGCATGAAGGCCGCAGCAGCGTCCTTTGAATCGATGACGGGGCCCCACGCTGCCATCTGCTCGTACTCCGGCTCCTCCACGAGCATTCCCTTGTAGGGTCCATGAGGTATTGTCATCATGGTGGAGTGGGTCAGCCGACACGCCCAACAGGGATGCGGCTTCGGGTCAAACTTGTTGCGAATGTCCTCTTCACTGAAGCCATACACCTCGTCTTCGGAGATGTCCCACAAATTAGTCGTGTAATTCTTGATGGGCAGGGTTCCTCTACCCGATATTTGGCTTCGATAGACGCCGCCTATGGTTCCTGAGAAGTTTTTTACCTGTCCGTAGAACGTGTCCGCAATTTCACGAAGTCGCTCTCGATCACTGACTTCAACCCGCTGCTGTCCTCTCGCAGCGGCGATGGCCTTCAGCTTCTTTGAGCCCATCACGGCGCCTGAGCCATTGTGGGAAGCGGAGTGGCCCTTGTCCACGAACACGCCGGCGAACCGGACTAAATTCTCTCCCGCCGGTCCAATCGAGACGACGCTCATTTGGAGATCCTGCTTCCCCAGTTCGGCCTTAATGAGATCAGTTGTTTCATAAGTATCCCGTCGCATGAGGTGGCTGGCGTCCCGCAACTCCGCTGTACCGTCATCGATGTGGAGGTACATCCACCGCTTAGCCGATCCGTGAACGACGATGCCGTCGTATCCAGAGAATTTTAAGAAGGCTCCAAAGTACCCGTTGGTCTGCGTGGCAGTAGCGCCGTTGGTGAGGGCGCCCTTAGTGATGACGGATACCGTCCCCGAGCCGCCGATGGAGGTGCCGCCGAGGGGACCCGACGCGATGATGAATCGGTTGTCGGGGTGAGACCACGTAATCGAGGGGGAGACATCGTCATAAAGGATTTTCGCCCCGATGCCAGTGCCGCCGACGTAAGCTCTAAGCGTGTCTTCGTCGAATCGGAGGTCAGAGAGGGTAGCGTTCGTCATGTCCACGCTGAGAAGTTTTCCAGCATAGCCTTTAACAAGATTCTTCGACATAGTTAACACCTTTTGTGAGTAGTATCTTAATTGAAACATTATAAAAGTATATAGGGTTCTCAAACGTGATTATCTGTTGAAAGGAGTGGGGAGGGGCTTCTCATGGACTTCTTGGACGACCGGACCCGCGTCGTCGTTTTAGAGTGGAATAAAGACGATGCTGACGAAGTTGAACGAGCTGAAAAGACCTTTACAACGTATTTGAAAAAGGGTTGGATCGCCTTTGCAGTGACCCCTGAAGAAAAGAGGATACACGTGTACGCGTTCGACCCAACAGTCGAGAAGATCATCCTAGCACCCGTTGTGGAAGGCGGATGAGGACAAACATTATTGAACCCACATAGCTATAACACAAATTTTATGTTAAAAAGCCAACAACTCCAATAAGGAAACCTCAAAAGGTCACGACAGCGCTATAATTTATATGATAAAGCTAATAGCTAGGTAGCTATTGGATTGCTAGAGACGTAACTGCTAGTAAGTTGTGATTATCCCAGATGGACACCTTAACACTGACAAAAGAACAAGCCCG
>JAOZHB010000115.1 GCA_026015035.1 Candidatus Bathyarchaeota archaeon
TCCATGGGCGTGGGCTACCTCCGGTTGATCGACCAAGACGTAGTCGACATTACAAACCTTCACAGACAGATACTCTACGACACCGATTCACTGGGCTATCCCAAGGTGGAAATCGCCCAGAAACGATTAAACGCCTTAAACCCCCACGTCGAGATCGACGCAATACCCTTGACCGTCAACGAAGAGACGGCTGACGACGTCGTGAAAGACGTCGATGTCGTCCTTGATGGATTAGACCACTTTGCGCCACGCTACGCAATCAATAAAGCGTGTGTCAAGTACAATATTCCGTACGTGTATGGCGGTGTTCTCGAGACGTATGGCAACGTCACCACGATAATTCCCAAAAAAACAGCGTGTCTCGAATGCTTCTTAGGGCGGTTAAGCGATGAAGGAATGCCCACGTGTGAAACCGTGGGGGTGCTCCCCTCCATCCTAGCAACTGTCACGAGCATACAAGTCAGTGAAGCCGTGAAACTGCTCACAGGAAGTACGCCTTCCTTAACAAACAAGGTGCTGTTCATCGATATCAATTCCCTGAGCTTCACCTCATTTAACATCGTTAACAGAGAGAACTGCCCAACATGTGGAACTCCGGCAATCAAGGTCAAACCACCCATGTCTGAGCCGAAGGTGGTGGAGCTTTGCGGAAAAGACTCGTTCATGGCGTCACCTAAACAGCCACTAACACTGAATCTCGCAGAGGTTGCCGACCTCCTTAAAGAGCAATTCAAGATCAAACTTCGTTCATCGTTTGGCCTGTCCCTTGAACAGTCTGACGGCGTATCAATAAGTCTGATGAAAACAGGTAACGCCCTGATCAAAGGCGTATCCGACAAGAAGGACGCAATAATCATCTACGACAAACTTATGACCGTCTTAAAGAAGACAGGTCGCTAGTTAGCACAATAAAACTCTTGTGAAACCCCTCTGCCATCGATTTTGGACGTTATGCGATAACGTTAACATAAGTCACCTTAAAGCTCGGGTGCTTTCAGAGGGGCAAGAGAAAGCTTATAAGAAACCCGTTTATAACATTGTTATATATTGGAGGGTGTGAATGAAGAAACTCTACAGATCCGTACTGGAAACCGTGGGAAACACGCCCCTAATTCTTTTACAACGTGTAACGGCTGGTTTCAAGTGCACGGTAGCGGCGAAGCTTGAATCCCGGAATCCCGGTGGCAGTGTGAAAGACAGAATCTGCCTCAGCATGATCGACGAGGCGGAGAAACGAGGTTTAATTAACGCAAAGACGGTTCTGATAGAACCCACTAGCGGAAACACGGGGATCGGTCTCGCCATGGTCGCTGCTGTCAGGGGGTATCGCCTCATTCTGACTATGCCTGACACCATGAGTGAGGAACGCCGCAAACTATTGAAGGCGTATGGCGCTGAACTCGTCCTCTCGCCAGGCGCGGGTGGCATGAAGGGCGCTGTCAAGATGGCTGAAGAACTTGCAGCAAGCATTCCAAACTCTTTTATTCCTCAGCAGTTCCAGAACCTAGCCAACCCGAAAATCCACAGAGAGACCACGGGTCCCGAAATATGGAACGACACGGAGGGCAAAGTTGATATTCTCGTAGCAGGTGTTGGAACAGGAGGAACCATCACGGGAGTCGCGGAATACATCAAACCCCTCAAACCGCAGTTTCAGGCGATCGCGGTGGAACCCGAGAAGTCCCCCGTGTTGAGCGGAGGGAAGGCGGGCTCCCACAAAATTCAAGGCATCGGCGCTGGCTTCGTTCCCGACGTTCTCAAGCCCGATTTGGTGGACGAAGTCGTCACGGTAAAGGACGAGGAGGCGGTGCAGATGTCCCAGCTCCTCGCGGAGAAGGAGGGATTGCTGGTGGGAATTTCTTCGGGCGCAGCGGTCTTCGCCGCACTTAAAGTGGCGCGGAGACCCGAAAACGCGGGGAAGCTTCTGGTGACGATTCTCCCCGATACCGGAGAACGCTACCTCAGCACACCCTTATTTCAGAAAACATAAGATGAAAATCGAGGACACTCGACGTGGATCAATCACGATTAGGAAGAAAGAAAAACGCGAAAGAGGAGGAAAAGACGCCAGCGTATTCGTGGAGTCCCGAGCAGATGCTGAAGATGATTCTGGAAGGTCAGGAGACACTGGAGGAAGACTGGGCGCAGAAAGGATTGCCGAAGCTCGTCGACGAGATCATGAAAAACTACGAGAGCCTTGAGGGAATAAATCACTTGGAAGGAAAGGATTTGCCTTCTAAACAGATCGTGATCGAGATCTTGGAAGACCTCTTGACCGTCATTTTTCCAGGCTACATGGGAAAACGAGAGATCGCCCAATCCAACACTCAATACTTTCTAGGTAGCACACTGCACGCAATCCATACTCGCCTAGTAGAGGAGGTGGATAAAAGCCTCAAGTACGTGTGCCGGATAATAGAGAAGTGCCCCGAAGATGTCTGCCGCAGAAGAGCTCAGGTAGTCGTCAAGGAACTTCTAATGAAGATACCGGAAATCCGCGTTCATCTCCGAGGAGACCTGCAAGCTGCTTACGATGGGGACCCGGCGGCCAAGAGCATCGATGACGTCGTCCTCAGCTATCCCTGTGTCCTGGCCATTGCAACCTATCGAATCGCCCACGAACTCTATATGCTGGGAGTGCCTCTGGTACCGAGGATCATGAGTGAACACGCGCATTCCAAAACGGGCATCGACATCCATCCAGGAGCCACAATCGGCAAGAACTTCTTCATTGACCACGGTACGGGGGTGGTCATAGGGGAGACGACGGAGATCGGCGACGATGTGAAGATTTATCAGGGTGTGACCCTGGGCGCCATGAGTTTCCCCAAAGACGAGAAAGGCCTCATCATAAAAGGAAAGAAGCGGCATCCCACCGTCGGAAATAAGGTCATCATCTATTCGGGCGCGACGATCCTGGGAGGTGACACCATCATAGGCGATGGAGCGACAATCGGTGGAAACGCGTGGATAACCTCCTCCATTCCCCCCGGCACTCAAGTGGTAACGCCGCAGCCAGATCTAAAGTATGAGCACGGGGTCCCTGAAAACCAAGAAAAACGTTAATTACTCGTCGCGTGCTCCTCATGTTGAAGGCTCATAGAAATCGGGTTGAGGACGCCTCCACATGAACGTGAAGACCATCAGACAGGACTTTCCAATACTCCGGACAGGTATCATCTATTTTGACAACGCAGCATCCAGTCTGACACCGGAGCCAGTTTTAGAGAAGATGATGGAGTTTTACCACGAGTACCGGGCTAACGTTGAACGAGGAGTCCACCGACTCTCCCAAAAGGCCGGGGAGGAGTATGCGAACGCCCGCAGCAAGGTCGCAGACCTCATCCACGTGAAGCCCGAGGAAGTCATCATGACCAAGAACACCACTGAAGGCATAAACACCGTAGCGAGTGGCCTGGCGTGGCAGAAAGGAGACAGGGTCGTGGTGACCAACATCGAGCATCACTCAAACCTCATCGTCTGGCTACGCCTCAAGAAGAGGTATGGCGTCGACGTAGAGGTCGTCAGGGCTAACAGCGAAGGGATCTTTGATGTCGCCGACTTCGAGAGGGCGATCGATGACCGAACGAAGCTTGTGACTGTCACCCACGCCTCTAATGTCCTCGGAGCGATTACACCGGTAGCGGAAATCGCAGCAATTGCACACGAACGTGACGCTCTCATGCTCGTGGACGGCGCCCAGTCGGTACCTCACATACCACTGGACGTTCGAGAGATCGGCTGCGACTTCCTCGCCTTCTCAGGCCACAAGATGTGTGGACCAACGGGCATCGGCGTCCTCTACATGCGAGAAGACTTACTCGATGAGGTGGAGCCCTTGTGCATCGGCGGAGGAACCATCAAGGACGTGGGCCTCGACTACTATCAACTCGCACAAGGGCCTCACAGATTTGAGGCAGGAACACCACCAATTGCTGAAGCCATCGGACTTGGCGCCGCCGTGGACTACCTTCAGGGCATCGGGATGGACGCCATCAGAGCACACGAAGCGAGGCTTATAATGAAAATGTACAATGAGATGGTGGCGATTCCCAAGGTCACGGTTTACGGTCCTGAACCACAGCGAAGAGTGGGAATACTCTCCTTCAACATCGAAGGATTGAACCCACACGAGGTCGCGTTAGCTCTGGACGTCACCGCGAAGATCATGATCCGATCCGGTGCACACTGCACGCTTCCCCTAATGAAGGACGTGATCCGCCACCCCGCTGGCACCGTTAGAGCATCAACCTACCTATACAACACTGGGGAAGAAGTGGACAAGTTTTTAGAAGGGATATCGGAGTTATCGGCTTCTCTGACGTAGCTAGCTAACTTTCCATCTTCAAACAATTCAACAGAATCGCTTCACGCATGTACACCCCATCCACCTAGTAAAAGCTTAAACTTGACAACGACGCTTCTACAACCTGTTAACGGCACCCAGACGCCTCGGTAGCTCAGCTCGGTCGGAGCGACGGCCTTGTATTCACCGAAAGAGATAGCCGTTGGTCGCGGGTTCGAATCCCGCCCGAGGCTCCATTTTTCGTTACTCGATTCTGCTCAATCTTTTTTTTCCAAGGTAAAGAACAACAATTCCTACAAACCAACTCAAGACGGTTTGTAGCAGTTGAACATACAACATGCCTTCACCCGTTTCTGATGTTACACCCATTCTCATCAAAGAGAGTAAAGATACTGCGAATAATCCAATTGAAACAAGCATGGTTATAATGACGTTTAATCCTAATTTTGGCGATTTTGGTGAGAAGGCGGGGTTCAAGAGGAAAAGGCCAAGAACGAATGCCGTATACGCTGCGATGAATAAAATCGTGAATCCAGTGTTAGCTAGTAGGGAAATAATGGTGGCTTGTGGACTTAGAACAGTTGCAACAGCCATTACAACTCCTGTTATCGGAACAGCAGTCAACCATCCTTTAATCAGCATAGTCTTGATCAATTTTCCCTCGCCAGAAGGTGCCTTTCGAAATATGAAGAGGTTGTCCTTCCCTTGGACTGTCACATCACCGGTTATCATAACGACAAAAATTGGAAATATAAACTGAGCCGCTATGTAGATAAATAGTGGACCCATAGGCTCATTTTTTGGCACAGCAAACACGACTATAATAAAGAGCAGCCCTGTCATGTAGATGATGTTCGTAAGATTCTCAAGCCTTCGACTATAGTCTTTGAACACCGATACTAGAAGGGTGCTGAAAGATCTACGACCTCCCAAATATTTTATGGTTTTATAGAACACACCCTCAGGCTTAACCTCAGCAGCAATAAATGCGGTGGGTTCTAGACTGTAGGCACGACTAGCTGCCCCTGCGCCTAACCATAACACTACTACGAAGAAAGTGATGAGACCCCCGAATCGGGTCAATGTTTCAAAATCGATGGAACTGATGTTACCAGGATTGGAAACAAAGTCAACAATAACCTCCGCTCCCCAAGAACTAGGCAATAGTCCGAGAACGGCTTTGACCATTCCACTCGTCTCGGGATTGGCAAGGGCTTCGAGCAAGCCTCCATATTGAACAACATATACTAAAAAGACTAAGGGTAGAGCTATGATCATTGCGAGGGCTCTCCCAATATCTCTTCCACGGGCGGTTTTTCCAAGCTTTGTTCGTAGAAGAGCAGCGATCACAGTTCCGATCCAGAGAGCGGAAAGAAACGTGACGATGAAAATTATGATAATTATCGTTATTTGAATCATATGCAGTCCAAGAGGATTCAGAAGAGCTGTGAAAGCACCTGTGATTACTGTCACAAAGATGGCGTAGAAAGGCATATTACCCAGAAACTTGCCGAGCAAAACGTCGCCCGGCTTTATGGGGGCTGCTAGGAAGATCTCTAGTTCTCCGGTTTGTTCTTGTCTCAGAGTGTCAGTTATTGGAATTATTAAGAAGTAAATGAAGATCGTGAATTGTATGATCTGCATCATAGCTATGGCAGCTTGAGATAGGATGAAAGCGAGGAAATCGTCGATGAATAGATTAATGAATGCTGGGGCGATGAATGCCACATAGACCGCTAGCAACCCTATAACTAAATAAGGAAAGTAGGGTCTTATCGTGCGTATCCGGCTGGTAATAATGCGGTATTCGTTCCTAGCAATCATGAGCCACTTAGGTATTGGCACCTCGCTGCTCCCTCCATGCTAACAGCTCCTTCTCTTCTACACCTCCAGTTATGGCGATGAATGCCTCTTCCAATGTCTTCGTTCCGGTCTGAGCGATAATTTCTTCTATAGAACCTACTGCGATGAGCCTGCCTTGGTCAATGATGCCGATTCGGTCACATAGCTCTTCTACGATAGGGAGGATGTGGCTGCATATGAAGATCGTCTTCCCTGCACTGTCAACTAGCTTCTTGATTAGGTCCTTGACCATTAAGGCGGCTCGGGGGTCCAGCATTGAGGTGGGCTCATCAAAGAACAATATGGGTGGATCATGGATCATGGCTGCGGCGATTAAAATCCTCTGCTTCATGCCCCTACTATAGCCCTCAAGAAGATAGTCACGTCTCTCATAAAGCCCAAACAGTTTCAGCAATTCGTCTATCCTTTCAGACAGAACATTGGTGGGAACATCGTAGAGGGCTCCCATGAACTCCAGAAACTCATAAGCACTGAGCTTCTCGTATAATCCAGGCGACTCAGCAAGCAAACCAGTAAGCCGCTTCACTTCAGTTTCCTCTTTGAGAATGTCATGACCATTCACAGTGGCTGTACCGCTTGTCGGTTTTATGATACAATTTAATAGGCGAATAGTCGTTGTCTTACCAGCACCATTTGGACCAAGCAGACCAAAAGTCTCGCCTTCGTAGACTTCAAGATCAAGCACATCTACGGCCTTGATCTCGCCACCCTTACCATAATACTTGGATAATTGATTCGTACGGATCACAACTTCCATTGCCTATTCATCCTTACCATTATGAGGTTGTCTCAACATGAGAATAGAACGTATTCAGTATTTTTTTAATTTATATATAAACCAAGAGTCTTGTAAAAGGGATTATTTAAACAAACAGATCATATCCAGTTTTTATATAATATATTAGCCATAAGATCAAAGATATATAATAACGCCAATTATTCAGAACTAATTAGATGCTTTTATACCTCAAGTTCGAATCCCGCCCGAGGCTCCATCTATCATTATTGATTTATACTTAATTTGAGCTTTTTTTCACTATAAATCGGCTATAAATCCGTAATTGAAAATGAGTTTAAGTTAGCTAACCATCTCATCAGGGAGTTCCACAGGTTGACGTATAGGACCAGCCGATCCTCTGACGCCCTTTGCAGTTCAGGGAGATTTTACAAGGGATAATGCATGCAATATCCGTGTCATTCCCCTATGTAACGGGCCGTTTTCTAGGCGCCTTTGCGGAAACTCGCCGCGATTTACGCTCCTTCCCAGAAAATTATTTTTTCACTTTATTGTTTTTTACATTGGGAAAAATGAGAGGAACCCGTCCACCAATGCGTACAGTAGTGACCCGGTTAGCAATAAATGTTAGCGCTCGCGTTAGAAATACGCTAGTTTCGGATAGGTGAATCATTATGTGGTACAATCTCATTATCAAGCGGATATTAAACTCACGAATCCATGGATTAATAAGCATGGACATGATATCGTCTCGTTCAAAGAACGAAGCAGCGGAAAAGAGTACACTATTCCCGTTAATTAATGCTCAGTATGATAACGTCTCTCTTGCTACTAGCCATCGTTATCGCACAAGGTGGAGAAATCTAGCTAGCTTCTTCCTGGTTAACTAGTTATTGCTTTACGTGATCTAATGTTGAAGAAAGGCGAAGGTAATGGCTACTTGAAGCAGGGTAGGACTTCCTTCGCGAACTTCTTTAGGAGGATTATGTGCTGCTCTGGAAAATACTTGAATGGATAGTTTCGTCCCTCTGCATAGGGTGAGATGCTTGGCACATAATAATTGCATCCAGCGTCGATATATGCTTCGATTGTTTCAACTGTATCCTCGATGCCTCCTTCAATCATGAAGATGTATTTATCTGAATTGCGTTTGTATTGCTTTAAGTAATCTCTCAACTCATTTACACGGGCCCTGTAACCCTCTGCCTTCACGTCGTCCTCAGTAAGCCATCTCCAGTTCGTTGTGACCCAGCCGTCGAAGTGCTTTGCAGCCATTCTCCTCATGTATGGTCCAGCACCACCACTCAACATTGGCGGATGGGGGTGTTGATAGGGTTTAGGCTTCAAAACAGCTTCTTCACACTGATAGTACTTTCCCTTAAATGTCACCTTTTCCTCCGTCCACAGCTTTTTCATCAACGCCGCGCCCTCAAGAAACATTTGAACCCTTTCTCTAGGGTCTGGAAGGAACCCCATAGGGGAAAAACCCTTGAATTCCGGTGCTCTATAACCCGCGCCTACAGCCCATAACGTCCTTCCCCCCGACAGGACGTCGATATGAGCGATCTGCTTTGCTAGGTCTGCTGGAGCGTAGCGTGGGATGGGGAGGACCACGTTTCCGAGGTCTATGACGCTTGTCTTTGCAACGTTGTACGCGATCTGGATCTGGGGGTGACAGGTTTCATCACCCCATGGTAGGTTGAAGTGGTCGTTTACGAAGTAGCCGTCGAAACCTAGTTGCTCAGCCGCCACAGCCACATCTGAGAACAGGCTTACTGGAAACCTTGGAAGGGAGAAAACGGTGCCGTTCATTACACCAAACTTAAGGTTATTCATGTTTGATGACACCTTAACTCAAGGTTAAAAATTTATCCTAAAAGCCTTTCTGTTTAAGCTAGTTAGCTATCGATCAAATAACATACCGTAGCTAGCTGTGGAGCTCGTTGTATTCTGATGTTTCTCCAAGATCTAAAAAAAGTTAGCTCTCGCTCATTTGTTACATGTTTTATGTGGAAAGGTCTATTTCAACTCCTATTAGGGTTCAATAAAGCCGTTGTGTCATATTCTGAAAGGTTCCACTGCCTCATCCTCAATGGAGCGAGCTTCTATAATGTATTGACCTCTGTGTACGACCTTCACTTTCACGGCAAAATCTTTGGGTGCATCGGAGTACCTGATGGTTATCTCCGCAGCTTTTTGAATTATGTTATCAATATTCTTTCCATCCATCAACGTTATCGGGCTCATGTACTCAACAACATCTATGTACGGTTTTTTCTCTCGATGGGCTATAGAGAGAAGGCTCTTGTTTTCTTCTTCGTTTCGGCCCACAATAATCTTGCACTCATCGACTCTGAAGTGTCTCCCAATTTTTAGGAGAGCAGTATCTACCAAGTTCAGCCCATAACTATATCGTAGATGCTCTTTCAGGCGTCTTGCAAACTGGGGATCTGTTAATAAGCAACCTCCAGAAGGACACGGATAATCGTTAATTCCCATTTCTTCAGCTAACCGCATTTGCGGGAGTCGCCGCCGCCCCTGAATACTGAATAAGCTTTTTCTATCAACTGACCCCTTTTTCTCAAAGTCTGTTTCAGGCATAAGTTGTGCTGACAAGGGTCTGAGTACTTTATTCTTTACCCCAGATTCTTTTTCGATGACGAACATTGCTTCCTTTCTCTGCGAGAAAGGTCTTTCATTTAGAACTTCACCTGTTATAATACCCTCAGCCCCTATTCTCTTAGCGATCTCCTTTGCTTTTTTGAACATGAATATCCTACAGTCTATACAAGGATTCATCTGACTCCCATAGCCATGAGGGGGGTCGACCAGTAAATCCAAGAACTCTTGACCTAAGAATATCCTGTGAACCTTTATCCCAAATTTTTCTCCAACAGACTCGACAGCACATTTATCGCAGAGGCAGAAAGGGGTTGTAAAGTTGACTGCTTCAACGTCTATGCCTTGATCCAGCATAATTTTTACAGCTAAAGTGCTGTCCAACCCGCCAGATAGCAAAGCCAACATCTTAGTTTTCTTATCCACCACTTCACCAACTTCTCCTTGGGAACCTTACGTATAGGTTTTCACTTCCACACAACCATCATTAGAATAACAACGTTATAAATATTATTTGAGTGGGCTAGCTAGTACAATAACTCAAGTATAAGTCATCGTGAGGTGTTGTCAGCGGTCGTTGATTCAAATCTCACCTCAGAAGAAACAATTAAGGGTACACGTGGCTTCAAACCCTTCTAAGATAGGTTCACAAGTGTTCAAGCAGTATGTTGACACCGATAATGACTAAGATTATGCCACCCAAGATTTCAATTTTATTTTTAAAAAAACGTCCAAATCGGCTACCAAGATACATTCCTAAAAAGGATAGGGAGAACGTGATTATTCCAGTGGTAATAGCTGGAGCGACGATTGAAGCCTTTAGAAAGGACAAACTGAGGCCGACAGCCAGAGCGTCAATACTTGTGGCGACGGATAACACCAATAATATACCCAAGCTGAGCTTGCCAATGACTTTTTTAGCGTCCTTTTTAATCGATTCGTAAATCATTCGACAACCAATGAAACTGAGAAGCCCGAAAGCGATCCAATGATCGAACCCCTCGATTAACTCAACGAAGTTCGCTCCAGCTAACCACCCAAAGACGGGCATAATTGCCTGAAAGAACCCAAAAAAGACGCCGACTTTTAACGCATCGGTAGTTTTTACGAGTTTTCTGGTTAATCCATTGGTAATCGACACTGAGAAAGAGTCCATTGCTAAGCCAAAGGCAATCAAGATCGTAGTTACATCCATGCTATTTCACGTTTCAGGAATGTAAGCACGCTACTGCCAACCTAAAAAACGTTTACTTTTAAATAGGCAATTTCAACCCGTTAGCGCTTTTACACTAACATCATGTTCGAACCCCTTTCTATTGAGATGGTAGGGCAACTTGAGGTGGATCTTCATGTAATCATAGTGCATTGCGTTCCAACGCATTATTCAAGAAAGGCGTTCTCCCTTCTCCCTCGACATCTCCCCTGCAATATATTCCATAAATAAAACGATTGTTAGTCCCTGCAAATGAAGGCGTGAAGACGTTACCTGGATCACTGAAACCAGTAAAAACATTCAATGAGCTTCCTATTTCAGTTCCATGCCTCTGATGTTTTCTAGTTCAGCTTTCGAACAAATCAAACCGTTTGTAGGCGCCTTATTTCTTCGATGTTAATCATTCGATGTCAATGGAAGTTGATGGATGGATGAGCTACGCACTGAACAAAAGAGGAGGTTGATCGATTGAACCGCGTAGCTGAGCGCATCCATCTTCTCATAAAGAGGGAAGAGAAGACGTATTTATAGACCCCTTCAGGGTTAGGGGGAGGGGGGTATCTA
>JAOZHB010000129.1 GCA_026015035.1 Candidatus Bathyarchaeota archaeon
TCACCGACCACAATCTCGTCGACTCCTCGCGTCTTCAAAAACGTGACAACTCCCTCAACGACTCTGGCGTCCGTCGTGATTCCCGTCGAGGGCGGGCTGGAATTGATGTAGTTGGGCTTGATCAAAACCGGCTTCTTCGCGGAGAGCACCCGGTCCACGTCAGAACCTATCAGTTCCAGCGCTTTAACCGTCGTTTCGACGGGGTTCGCCCCCTTAACAATAGCTACGACACTCATTCCATCCACCTCATTCGAACAAGCTCATCTTTTTTTAAATCGGAGTCTTACACTCCGTCTGACACTACAGCTTACCCGCCATAAAAAGCCTTCCACCCACGCATAGCTGAATCCAAACTGTACTCATTGTAACTGCTCCGACTTGAAGCCCATGCTGTCTAGTAGAAGGATAGAAAGTCAGCAGGCTTACGTTATTCTATAGCGTCAGAACGCGAATACAATCGAGAAAGAGCAACTCACTATACGGTTATGGTGAACCAAAGGGCTCAGCAAGCCACGCTGAAGAGAAGGATCGTGTGTGAAACGTTATGAAGAAACTTAGCGTGCCTCCACGGTAATTGGGTTAGACGGACGCAGGTAGTCTTTGAGGCCGTGGTAGTAGTTGATGTAGTCCACTCCCTTCTCCGTCGTCCTGAAGACATTGCTCTCCCCATTGGGTCCCTGCAGCAGCCCCGAGTGTATGAGGCGGTCCAGATACTTCTTGCCGATCTTGAAGTTCAAATTGGCCTTGTACACGATGTGGGACTTCTTCGCTCCGTTCCTCGCCACTTGTAGAATGGCAGCGGTTATTTCAATATCGCTTCGTTTTCCGCTCATTTTAAGTTATCTCCATGTTACGAACTTATTTTTCGAAATTATGTTATTAAAGGGTTTTCTAACGAAAATGGAAAGCGTTTTCCGCTTATAGACAAAGGCACAACGTTTTTCCCAAAAACGGAAAAATGAATAAGCTAGCTTGAGACCATATAATCCTTCGATGAGTTATATACTAGAACCGTCTTAAATGTCCTCGGAACAGGCTAACCGAAGGGCACCGTCGTATTCGATGTCTGGAAAAGCCGGAGACACATATACCTGAGGAACGGGTGTACGAGTTGACGATGAAAAACGAGAAGCGTGTGAACGATGAGTATGTGGATGTGGTGAAGCTCACGGACGACCTCTTGGAAGAGGCCGATTGGAGGATCAGGGAAAACAGCAACATCCCCTTCTCCTTTTCCAGCGTCTTTTTCCGGGGTGCAGGAGAGGTCATCCGCCGGTATACCCTCACAAAAGTGTATCCCCCGAGGGTCTCGCAAGCTCACGGTGACGGGGACTTCCACATTCACAACTTATACATGGGCATCGTCGGATACTGTGCGGGATGGAGTCTGCGGCAGCTTCTCGCCGAGGGGGTGCGTGGAGGCCCCGGGAGGCTGGCGTCGGCCCCCCCGCAGCATCTGAGTACGGCGTTGCATCAGCTGGTGAACTTCGTCGGCATCATCCAGAACGAGTGGGCGGGAGCGCAGGCGTTTAACTCCCTCGACACCTTCCTCGCCCCCTTCGTGAGAAAGGATCATCTGGAGTACAAAGCGGTCAGGCAAGCTCTCCAAGAATTCGTCTTTGGGTTGAATGTGACGTCGCGGTGGGGTGGGCAGACCCCCTTTTCAAACATCACTCTTGACATGACGATTCCATCAGACCTGAAAGACGAGCCAGTCGTTCTGGGCGGAAAGCTACTCACCGAAACCTATGCGGACTATCAAGAAGAGGCCGACATGATTAACAAGGCCTTTCTCGAGGTGATGATCGAGGGCGATGCGGATAATCGGCCTTTCACCTTCCCCATTCCAACCTACAACCTCACGGAAGACTTTGACTGGGACTCCGAAAACAGTCAGTTACTGTTTACGATGACCGCGAAGTACGGCATTCCCTACTTCCAGAACTTCCTGAAGAGCGGATTAGACCCGCGGGAAGTCAGAGCCATGTGCTGCCGGCTCTTGTTGGACCTCAAACAGCTCTATCGCCGCTTCGGAGGCTACTTCGGCTTTGCCGACAAGACAGGGAGTGTGGGCGTAGTCACCATCAACCTGCCTCGAATTGCATTCCAGTCAAAAGAGAAAAACGCGTTTTTTGAACGGTTAGGGCAGCTAA
>JAOZHB010000130.1 GCA_026015035.1 Candidatus Bathyarchaeota archaeon
TTCAACAACATTTTTGCTGATATCTCCCTTGTAGGTAGCTGCACAATTCACCAAACAGTGTAACTTCCCAAAACTCTGTTTGGTTGATTCTATAGCTTTTTTAACTTCACCTGTCTTCGAGACATCAGTCTTTATGAAGGTGGCTTCACCCCCATTTTCCACAATACTTCGAACAGTTTCTCGCCCCATCTTCTCTAGAATGTCAACAACTACAATACTCGCACCTTCAGAGGCAAGTTTGAAAGCGATTGCACTTCCTATTGAAGGACCACCGCGTCTGTAGCCTAACGCACCCCCTGTAACTAAAGCTACCTTTTCCTTCATTTTCATATACATTTTCTCCTAATCCTTGATTCATGGTTTAATGTTTCTTGTTAGCTTTTTATTGTATAACGGAGAGTGAATGATAATAAGCTTAGCTGGTTAACGACAAATGAGTGAAGATGAGTTTAGAATGGCTGAAATAACGCGCGCGCTACCTGAAAGCTGGCTTCAAAGAAGTCGGCAGAAGAAGGAAAGCCCGATTCATAGATGGAACATATCGCGACGATATCATAATGGACATTCTGAAAGACGAGTGGTTAGCTAAATACAAAGAATAGTACGCTAACGAGTGCTTAGGATGTTTTCAAGAAAATAGCTAGCATAACTCAGTGGTATGATTGCTGGGTTAACTTTATCCTGAAGAAATTTGGTAAACGTCTTTGAGATAGCTTGTTTTGAGGTTAAGACGTACAAGCCAGCTCTTCCTTAACAACGGACAGCAACCAATCTCTATCTCGGGGTATATTCTCGTTCAGTCGTGCTGCAGCTGTGGGTAAGCGCCAAGCCTTGACCTCTTTAAGTGAAACATCTCGGATTTCTCTGTATCGTGCAAGATAGCGGTCAATGAACGATTTTAAGGCTGTTTGCCAGTCTGAAGGGACATCATCTAGAGAACAAGCGGGCTCTGGACTTTGAAATATGGGCCGTGCAATAGGACTTTGCAGTATCGACAACGTTCTGGCGATATCAGCGTGAGGATTTCCTTGACGTGCCGTCATCCAATCGATGATCACTGGTCCATGTGGCGACATGATGACATTCATCGGATGGAAGTCATAGTGGCAAAGTGCAGTTCCATCTCTCAGTTGGTTTAGTACTTGAAGTACCCTCGTTATATCTTCTTCAGAAAGCATCTTGACATTACGGATATCACCTTCCATCATGTCATGCAGAGAAGGCATACCCAATATCTCTCGGGAATGGATTGAAGCGTGCAGATCACCAAGAACCTCAGCATATCCAAGAAACCCATTTGGATTTGACCTCATCTCATCTAGCATGGAGCCCCCTTCTACTCGTTCAAAGATTATCCCCTTCCTTCCATCCACTTCAATGATGCCTTCGACTTCTGGGGCTGGCAAGCCAGACTCGTAGACAAATCGGGAGAATCGCTCCTCTCTTTCGATCCAGCTGTAGGGACACCAGTCCATAAACAGTTTTAAGACTCGGTCATCGCCCCAATCAAATATCTCGGCGGTACGACCAGCTCCTATCAATGGACCTTTTTTCATTCTAAATTCCCGATGTTTAACAACTAGTTACCTAATATCGCTTTCCTTAATTAATAAAATAATTAATTAATCGTGCGCGCGTACTCACATGGGTGAAAGTCGGTATGCCTTAACGGCGGTGTCATGAAATAACGCAGCCCGATCTTTCGACGAGAAATCTTTAGCGATACGTTTGAAGGCATTCCAGATTGTGGTGTATGAATACGATAGCTTATCAACCGGAAAATTACTCTCAAACATACATCTATCCGCCCCGAAGTGGTCTATGCACCAATTGTAGTAAGGCGCCATTGCTTCAGCTAACTCAGCCGAGTTCGGTGGTGTGGGCCGCTCATGCCAGCCAAAGCCAGTGAGTGGCATTCCGAGTCCGCCTAGCTTCACCACCACATTGGGACAAAGCGATAGTGCTGCAATCCCTCGTTTCCACTCCTGAAACACCTCCTCACGCTTCCCAGCATAGGGGCCAGTGCCAAGGGGCCCCCCGATATGGTCCAAGATTATCGGTGTGTCTGGGAAAGCATTCGCTAGACCCACCAGTTCCATCAACTGTGTATGATACAGCCAGGCATCAAAACTCAAGTTGTATTTGTGTAAGTATGCAAACCCTTCTCGGAACTGTGGGTTAGATAATATCGTTGGTGTCGTCACACGAGAACGAATGTCCTGACTCGCGTCCCAGGTGGATGTATAACGAATCCCCCGGAAGCGCTCCCGGCTGGCCGCTATATGTGCCTCCAAAACAGGTGCCACAGCACTACCCAGGGTAAGATCCGCGAAACCCACAATGCCTGCAGCGACAGCAGTGTTTCCGTATTGTCCGCTTGCACTCTGGGCGGCAATGCCCTGCACAAACTCTGTCTCGCCGATAGGGCGTAGTTCCTGTGGGCCATCCTTTTTGTACATTGAACGACATTCTAAAAACACTGTCTGTACGATATTGTGACCTCCTCCTGTGTCCTCTAACAACTCTTTAAGTAAGTAATGGCGTACGTGTCTGTGTGAGTCTCGAATGCGGTCTTCGGGTATATCATCGGGGTGATCCCATAGATGGTGGTGAGGGTCACAGATTGGGAGATTAGGATCAATTGGGTCTTCCCCTGTAAATCTACGCAACGCTTCATGCTGGGTCATCATCTTAGTCCTCCTGACTTACCGGATTAATGTGAGATCAACATGTTTGATTGATGTGCTCAAAGTATTAAGTTTATACACCTCTAACGTTTTTCTGGATCGACATCCACCGTATCTCATTACGTGTACGCTAGTTAAGAGAAAATAGGTTAGCTAGCTAGCAAAACATGGTGAGAGCATTGTACTAGTTCTCTATCAGGTATATTTCCTAGATAGCACGCGGGGACGGCGGTAAAAGATAACCAGACAATTAGATATTCGTAGCACACGATAGAAATGCACGCGTATACTTATTCGATTCGCTTAACCCTTATCTGATCCGTGTTCTCCGTCCAAGCTCCAGGAGTCCCGTTCTGGCACTCCTTCCAGCCCACATTCGGGCCATAGAACTTTGTGGTGTAATGAATCTCAGTGTACCAGTCATCCTCAAGCAGAATCCGAATAGTCTCAGGAAAGAGAAATCGATCATAATCCCTACGCAACCCCCGCTCGTTAGTCATCGACTTTTTCTGCCATTTCTGCTGCTGCTTCTTAAGAAAGGCATCACTGGGAACACACCTATGAGACACCACATAACCTGAATTCTTGGGAAAGAAGAGATCCACTTGCGTATCCGATTTAGTGCCCTTTACCAAGTATGTTTGGGGGAAGACATAAGGAGTCGTATGCTTTTCGATTTTTGACCATTCCTGTTTCAACGCTTCATCATGTGGGTTCTTCGGAGGATTAAATCGCGCGGTATGCCTGATCTGATCATACCAATCGGCTTCTGCAGCGGTTCCAGATCCAATCACCTCGATATTTTTTTCCTGGCACCGAAACATACCTGCCGGTATGGAATAGGGTTTTATGGAGACGAAAGACGTTTTCCCCTCGGCACTTTTAAACTCCTCATTCTCGATGACAATCTCAATCATCCTCTCAGTATGGACCTGAATTCCGTAATTACTGTCATGGCTTCCATAACCTAAGATATTAATGGTATTAACCATCACGTGCCAACGCTCATTCATAGAGGGGAAACTAATGTATACCGTTGCAGTGCCGTCACGTCTAAAAAACCTTTTAAGAGGACCGTAATCTGTAAACTCATGTATAGTAAATTGCTTTACGAGTTTCCCTTCCCGTAATCCCCTCCGAATCTCTTCGATGGAAAAAAATGAATCTTCTACAATGGTTGGGGTTTCTAGAATCCCAGCAACTGGGTATTTAACGAGTTTTTCACTCGGGGTGATAATCGACGATCTGATTATTGTAGTGTCAATTCCCCCAGGAGGAACATTATTGGAGACCGCAATTAGTGCGTGAGGGGGTAAGTCGGTTCCTTCGTGAAATGTAAAATCCGAAGGGTCATTGGTGGTGATGATCCCCTCAAGTTTATCCGGGCCAACATAGACATGAAAGGTTGCTGATACATCCCTCATCGAGGCATTTACACGGTCAAGCCTCTGAGGTGATGGCCCACGAATATAGAAGCCATTGATTTGATCCATTTTTTTCATATGGTATTCGATCTTCATATATCCTGGATAGCTTTCCTCAAGAGTATATCTGACTTGATTTTCATTCCTGCGACCTCCGTTCTCATAAACATCCCAGACAACGGATATCTCCAGAGGGACGCATTTTACCCATGGCATGTCGAAGCCCTCTATCCGCTTGATCAACTCTTTTTCAAAGTAAACGGGATAGCAGGGATCGCCTCTGGAGGCCTTAAGCGTCTGTGCTACCTCTTGCTTCACGGCTTTCAACCTCTGAGGAGAAGGTGAACCTCCCTGACTACTTAGCTCTTGAATCCTTTGTAGTTCTTTTTTGAGTTTTTCCATTTATTTCATCATGTCCGCGCGCTCAAGTCATTTCCTGATAAGTATCATCTTTGAAGGCAGCACACTCACGAACTCCCAACCATCATTAAGATAGGATTCAAGCTCCTCTTCCCTGACAAGCATCTGAGGATCATCCTCGCCTTCCCGCATCTTCCTGATCTCATTCTCAAAGAGTTCAATCTCCTCATCACGGTCCAGTTCTCTCCCAACCTCTCTCTCCTTCGCAACCTTGACTTCCAAGAGGTCTATCCCCAGCAGGTTCTTGGCGATGCTTTTTAAAGCCTCCACCTTCGCCTCCTTAACTATACTGCTATGCTCTAATGGCTGGGCTACGGTGCTCAAGAAGGGCTCACACGCCTTATAGGCGTCTCTCATGCCCTCAACCATCTCCTCAGGAAGTCTCCCTTTATTAGTGCTGTACCTTGACTCGATGTCGCCTTTATGGCCTGCAATGAACTGAAGATACGGATGACTGATCTTACCCTTGGACTCTGCAATGATAAGTTGAGTTTCAGCATAAGCCCTTAAGACGTAAGGCCTCTTCCAAACACCAGCTCTCCTCATTGCTTCCCTAATCATCAAGGTTATCTTTCTCGTAATCATGAACTTTCGAGTTGACGACGTCCTTTGAAAGGCTATGAATGGATTCTTTTTCCCTAGCTTCTCTCCAGACCTCATACGCTCCTCCAAATACTCCCTTAAGTAGGTGCAGCCTTCCTCGGAAAGGAATGTGAAGTATTTCTGCCGAGTTTTGCTCAGATTGGATCGCACCACAACCATTGTCGGCACCTTCTCAAAAACAACGTTCCCATCAACAATTTCAAGCTCAGGTAAATCTCCCAAGGTTAGTCCGTCGCTTCCATCGTGGTTTCCAAGGGTGTGAGGTCTCAGGTCAGCGAAGGCAATCAACACCTCAGCAACCCTAACTCTAGAAGACGAAGCTCGCAATATCCTAGACAACTCTTCCTTGGATGGGATCTGCTCTTCTTCAATGGTTGGAGTGGCGTTGGGATTGCTGATCTTGATCTTCCTCGTTAATGTGACGTCGTTGTACCTAAGCCACGACCTAACGGACTTCAGGAGTCCCCTGATGTAGCCTGGGGACTTCTTCTCCGACTCCAGCCTCGTAACCAGGTCCTCTAAGGAATCCTGAAAGACCTTAAGATCACTCCTCGATTTGTTCAGGAGGCCTTTGGGCGTTGTATCCAGCAATTCGCATACTCTCCCCACTCGTCTCATATAGACTTCTGCGGTAACTGGGCTGCCGCGTGAGAGATTGGTTAGCCACCTTTTCAAATCCGGATCCGATTTAAAAACAGAATACTTGCCAGACGCCATTTTTTACCCTAAAATATGTAACGCTTAAACGAATATAAAGGTATCTGACCATAATAATAGGCGGGCCCGGTGGGATTTGAACCCACGATTTCCGGCTTTCCCTCACGAAGTGACCGGAGGCCAGCGCCCCATCCAAACTGGGCCACGGGCCCCTCCCACCTTAGTTACTACTAAGACTGGGTTATCAAAGTGTCGGTGTCGTAGTCCCTGTGCAACGAAACGTCTTAACCGATCGTACTCTGTGTAACTCTTTACTCTCCATATTGATCCACGCCTTGGTAGCTGTTGCGAATTAAAGTTAGTCCGAAGGTTAAAACTGAGAGCAAGCAAGCTACCACCAGCACTGTCGAACCGTTACCTGCTCATGCAATACACTCCGTTTGAATGGGAGTCCTCCCTTCAGCGTTAAGAAAAAAAGGAACTCATGAGCTAGCTACATAAATCGCGTCCCTGTTTGTCGATGCCGTACTTCAACATTTAATTACATAGTCTTCAATGCTTCAACCAAGTCTAACATCGCATGTCGCTGATCCTTTGCCTTTACCACGCCACTCGCAAGGAGCACACCCTGTGCCCCGAGGTGTAAGGCCGCTGTCACGTCTTCACCCTTGCTGATGCCCGCTCCACAGAGGACGGGGATCGTGGGATCACGATTTTTAACTAGGTTTACCGCTCTCTCCACGATCTCGGGCTTCGCCTTGGAAACAGGGATGCCTGTTCCAATCAGTTCTGGTGGCTCAATGGCCACCATGTCCGGCTTGAAGGAAGCTACCTCAGAGGTTCTCTCTGGAGTGTCCGCGCACACAAGAGAGAGCAACCCCACGTCTTTAGCTCGTTCCACGGAATCCTGTATAACTTTTAGGGTGAGTTGCCTCTCTGAGTGGTTGATCAGCGTTCCCATAGCCCCCGCTGCCTTCACGGCTTCGGGCAGGATGTGGCCCGTGTGACTCCCGGGGAGGACGGGGTCGATGTGTTGAGCGAAAACAGGGATGTGAACTTCCTTTGTTATGGTGGTAAGGTCTGTGAATTGGGGGGCAATGGCTATGCAGACCCCTGTATCGTTACTTAGGTTTTCAGCGGTTGTTGCAAGGCGTAAGGCCGCTTCACCCAACCCTCGCTCATAGGTCTTTAAGTTGATTATGAGAATCGGCATCTTTATTCTGGATATTCTACCTCACCTCAGACTTCAAAATAGTAGCTTTCTTGGTTGATTATAAAGGTTGCAACCGCACCAAGTTAACTCGCTTCACGCTTATAAGACTAGGTGTGTTCAGAAAAGTCGTTCCCTTCCAGCTGATTGGATACATGGAAAGCAGATAATTCTAAAATAAGTTTGTTCTGAAAGGGGTTGCGTGCCTAATTTTTTGTTGCCACGTAGTAGTATTCTCCGATTTCCTTCTGGTGTTGGTCCAGTCGAGATCCCTCTTTGTTCACCCGAGGTCTACCCGTGTTTGGGTCTCGTCTGAACGTTATTCCGACGCCTCTCAAAAAGGAGTTCATGCCTTCCCTGAGGCCTTGGGGTTTGTAAGCGTGACCTTCGACTCCAGGTTCACCGTCGAAGACCATTATTCTATCAGCGACGAAGTCTTCAGCGCCAACATCATGTTCAACGACGAAGGCTACAGCACCTCGGTCTTCGACGATTCTCCGTATCACCTTTGTCATGACAAGGCGTTCTTCGATGTCGAGGTAGGCACTCGGCTCGTCCAAGAGATAGATCTTGGAGTCCCGGGAAAGACAGGCGGCGATCGCCACACGCTGCAGTTCTCCCCCACTCAATTTAGTAACCCGTCTGTCAAGTAACCGGTTGAGGGTGAAGGGTTGAAGGATCTCGGTCTTGTACTGGCTGGATGCGAAGAGTCCTGGGGCTACAGACTTGAGGAGGGCCTCCACGGTGTCGGGGTAATCGGTGGAAATGTATTGGGGTTTGTAGCTGACGGTGACCTCTGTTCTGGGAGGAACATCATTCCCATCGGGTTGTTCCACCGCAGCGATCAGCTTTATGAAGGTGGTCTTCCCAATGCCGTTGGGTCCGAGAACTCCAATGACCTCCCCTTGCCGAGCCTCGCCGGGATCAACTCTCAGGGTGAACCCGGGATAAGTCTTCTCCATTTCGTCCCAAGCGATTACGATGTCCTCGACGTTCCACGTGACTAGGGGCGGTTTGACGTGGAAGCGTACGGGGTTCTTTCTAAACTTGATGTTTTCGGAGGGAAGGTATCCGTCGAGATAGGTGTTTATTCCAACACGGACGCTTTGAGGCGGGGAAATCACGCCATAGATAGAGGGTTCACCGTAGAGAATGCACACGTTGTCCGACAAGTAGTCCAAAACGGCCAAGTCATGTTCGGAAACGACGACGGTCTTTCCCTCCGAACTGAGGTTTCGTATGGCTTTGGACACCAATAACCTCTGTTTAACATCCAAGTAGCTTGACGGCTCATCAAAGAGATAGACATCGACGTCCCTCAAGTAGGCTGCAGCGATGGCAAAACGCTGGAGCTCCCCGCCGCTCAAAGCCTTTACCTCTCTGCTGGCAATCGCCTCAAGCTGAAACAGCTTTAAGGTCTCCCTTATGTTTCCCCGTTCATCAACCTTTGCCAAAAGCTCTCCAACAGTCCCCTTTACGACTCGGGGAAGCACGTCCACGTACTGGGGTTTGAGGACCGTCCGAAGTTTTCCTTCACTGAGCTTCACGAAGTGGTCTTGAAGGATGGAGCCTCGGTAATGATTAATGATTTGAGGCCAATCAGGGGGGTCCTCATAAGATCCCAGGTTAGCTTTGATTTCACCCGACAGAATTTTCAAAGCAGTACTCTTACCGATACCATTCTTCCCGATGAGGCCGGTGACCAACCCCTTTTGAGGTGTTGGAAGCCGGTAAAGATTGAACATGTTCTTGCCAAATCGGTGCGAACAATCCTTCTCCAGTTCATGAGGTAGATTAACGATTCTGATGGCGTCGAAGGGACACTTCCGCACACAGATACCGCATCCAGAGCAGAGCGTTTCATAGATCGTTGGTTTTTCCTCGCCTTCCTCGATTTTTACGGCGTCTGTTCTACTCCGAACAAGAGGACAGAACTTGATGCAGAGGAGCCCGCAGTCCTTTGGCTTACAACGCTCTTGGTCTAACACAGCAATTCGAAACATCTTAATCTCCTCAACTAACCATCAAAATATTGAACCGCCATAAAAAGCGTGAACGTTACGTCAAAAACTTCTACAAAGACGTAAAATGGGACTCCCGAGAGTAAAACGGTAGCTGTTGTTACCTACCACTCTTCCCACTCCTCGTCGTCGCTCCACTCGTCTTCGAAATCCTCTTCCTCCTCCCCTTCCTCCTCTTCTTCATCCGACTCCTCATTCAGCTCGTCCGCACGCCGCTCGTCCTCACCCGCATTCAGTCCGTCCATAGTTTCCACCATAAAGGCCTCAACCTGTTGTGACCTTCGGAAATACTATTAAGGTTTTCGCACCCCGCCCAACAATCGGGTACAGTAACCGCACACGTGAGATAATGACTAATCCAAGGGATATTCAAGAGACACTGGAAGGAACATTCTCAACAAAAGGACAGCGACATGAGAATGTAACCTAGATTCCCTGCGACGCGATAAAAGTTTATTACGAAAAAGAGGCAGAACATTATCTCGGTTGCGGGGGTATGGAAAGTTGAGACGTCGTTTCTGTGATAGTCTCAGGAAAGAGGTGGATCTCCTTTGGGAGAGGATCTTTACCCACCCCTTTCTCATTGATTTGGGTGAAGGGCAGCTGCCCCTCGATGTGTTTAGGTTCTACGTGAAGCAGGACTATGTCTACCTCTTGGAGTTCTCCCGATGTTTGGGCATAGCTGCAGCGAAGGCGGAGGATCGGGAGACGATGCGTACCTTTGCTTCCCTCCTTGACGCGTCTTTCACCGTGGAAGTGGAGATGCTGGAGCGCCTTGGACAAAAAATCGGGATCGCCGCGGATGAGCTGCGGACTTCAGAGCCGGCTCCAACCAACGTTGCCTACACACGACACCTCTTATCTGTGGCGTACGCGGGAACGGTAGGTGAAATCATGGCTGCGATGCTGCCATGCATGTGGTCCTACCAAGAGATCGGTGAGAGGCTTCTTGATCAAAGTGGGTTGACACGTAACCCTATCTACTCTGAGTGGTGTGCTACATACCGGACGCAGGAGTACATGGATCTCGTTTCCTGGTATCGACGGTTGGTGGATGATCTCGCCTCAGAGTCTGGATCTCTGGTGAGGAAGAAGATGCGGACTCACTTTGTCCTGAGCAGTAGATACGAGTATCTCTTCTGGGACATGGCGTACAGAAAAGAGGCGTGGCCTCTCTAAGGACTTCAGCCGACTTACATGTTTCTAATAGACGCATCTATCAGTCCAATTTACAGTGGGAGGGCGATGGCACACGGTTGCACACGCGGTGTTGGCTACGACCTTTATTTTTATAAGGACCGTGGGAAAAGCTTCTTTGAAAGGTGTTTTAGTAAGCTATATACAGTAACGTGGGATGTATTATGATAGGGGTAGAAATGAAGAAGGTTTTTCGCGCTTTAACTATCGCTGGCTCCGACTCCGGGGGGGGAGCGGGAATTCAAGCGGACCTCAAGACCTTTGCAGCTCTCGGAGTACACGGGATGGCAGCAATCACCTCCATTACAGCCCAAAACACGGTTACGGTTAGGGCTGTTCAGGATGTAGATCCAGAGATTTTGAGGGCACAGATTGATGCGGTGGCAGAGGATATTGGCGTGGATGCCGCGAAGACGGGGATGCTGCACACAAGCGAGATCATAAAGGTAGTCTCTGAACGAATAGAGAGTTATGGTTTCCCAACTGTTGTCGATCCAGTAATGGTGGCTAAGGGGGGTGCACGCCTCTTAGAGAAGGAAGCAGCTAAGACGTTGATCAGCAAGCTTTTCCCCCTAGCGACGGTCGTGACGCCGAATGCGACGGAGGCGGAAGCTATTTCTGGAAAGCCCATACACAGTATTGACGATGCGAAGGCTGCTGCAAAGGAAATCGCGGGCATGGGGCCTAAAGCGGTCATCGTGAAGGGAGGACATCTGCCAGGAGACAAGGCGATTGATGTCCTGTTTTATGATGGTGCGTTTCAACTCTTCGAGGCAGAGAGGCTGGAAACCACGGCAACCCATGGGACGGGATGTACATTTTCCTCCGCTATCGCCGCCGAACTTGCGAAGGGAACGGAGATGGTGGACGCTATTGGCGTCGCTAAGGCATTCATAAACAGATCGATCAGATTCGGCTTACCCATAGGCCAAGGTCATGGACCGGTAAACCCAATGGCGAATCTCTACAACGAAGCAGCAAAATACCGTGTACTCACACAAGTGAAGAAGGCGGTAGATGTATTGGAGGCACACCACGAGGTTTCCACCCTGATTCCTGAGAGTCAGACAAACATCGTCATGGCCTTGCCCCAAGCAGTGGACCCCCTCGACGTCGCAGGGGTGCGTGGACGCATAGTCCGAGTTGGACAGCAGGTGAAAGCATCAGCATGCCCGGGATTTGGGGCGTCCAGCCATGTGGCCAGAACCGTGCTTGTGGCCATGAAACACGATCAAGCCATCAAGGCAGGGATGAATATCCGATACTCCGAGAACCTAATTGCTGTCTGCACGAGACTGGGCTTCACGGTTTCTTCCTATGACCGAAAAGAAGAGCCCGTAGAGGTCAAGCAAATTGAGGGAATGACCACGCGGTGGGGAGCGGAACAGGCGATTACCAAAATTGGGCGAGTGCCCCAGGTCATCTACCACACGGGCGACTGGGGGAAGGAACCGATGATCATTCTGTTGGGAACGAACGCTCCTGAGGTCGCAGAGATGGCGGTGAAGATTGCAGGGGAAGACTAGGAGGAGTCGAGGAGGAGTCTGTAGAACAAGCCTCTCCTGTGAGAAGAATACATCTTGAGGAGGAAACGTGTTTGGCGGTGAAATACGCGTTCAAGGACGTCGTTGGCAAGAAGGTGTTGATCACGGGTGACGTCGGTGTGGGAAAGACTAAACTGACGATAGCGCTCCTCGAAGAAGCGATAGCCTTAGGCTTGAGTGACAAGATAACGATCATTGACATGGCTCCCACCACAGTTTACATCGAAGGCAGGAAGATCGGGGGAAAGCTGGTTGAGATCTCTGAGAAAGTGAGGGCCAGTAGATACTTAACTCCGCAGCGAGTGGAGACCCCTCGGTTGAGCGCCAAGTCGACGCGCGAGCTACTGCATCTCGTCGATTTAAACGAAAAACGCATCAGACCACTCTTGAAGGAATTCGTGGAGACCCCAACCCCAATCGTGTTCGTCAACGACATCTCAATCTATCTCCAATCGGGGTCTGATGAGCCAATTCTGTCCATTATGAGATCTTCCGAAACCTTTGTCGCAAACGGGTACTTCGGCAGCACCTTACAATCGGACTTTGAAACCGATGTCTCAACAACAGAACGACGGCTCATGAAAAAACTGGCCGACACCGTAGATTTCGCAATCAACTTATAGGCCGTTCCACGAATATCGGATTCATGCCTTCAAAACGAGTGTTTTTCAAAAAGAGTGTAGCCCCCGAAAGCAGATCTTAACTGAGAGCACTGCTCAAACCGTCCAGTCGTATCACCTTAATTCTTATAAGTAAGGGAAATAAAAAGTCTAGTAGAATCATAGGGTAAGAGGGGAGCTGGGGATAAACCCGGCTGAGAGGATGGAAAATACTACATCGACCCTTTGAACCTGATCCAGATAATGCTGGCGGAGGGAACCATGAGCAGCTATTCAACCAGAGTATCCACAATCAGAAACAGCCCAACCTTTTTCGAATCTTCTGACAAACAACCTCTACCCCAAGAAACCTCCCTAAGCTATACACATGGCGAACTTACCCTAAAAAAATACTCGAAGTGAGAACTATGAAAGAAACCTTACGATCAAAAAAGCATCCTATCGGTTGGTGGCGTATATGGTGAATGTGAAGCAAGTGTCACTCGCTACAGTGCTCATCGCTTTAGGAGTGGTGATCGCGACCTTCCTATCGTTTCCCGTAATGGATTCAAAGGCCTTCCCCGGACAACATATGATAAATGGTCTCTCGGGAGTTCTACTCGGCCCCGTGTGGGCTGGCTTCATCGCCTTCTGTATCGGAATCATCCGAATGGGGTTAGGCGTCGGAACAATCTTCTCGATGCCGGGAGGAATACCGGGAGCCGTGGTAGTCGGCCTCTTCCACATCCTCTTTAAAAGGATGGGAAAGAAGCACTTCGTGTTGGCTGCTTTAACTGAGCCCCTCGGAACCATCTTCATCGGTGGAACACTTGCTGTTTACCTCGTTGCACCACTATCTAACTTGGAAATGTTTCTCATCCCGGTCTGGCTCGGTTGGTCCTTAAGCTGCATCCTTGGGGCCATATTCAGCGTCATCATCCTAGAGACCTTACGGCGGACCGGGCTTATCGAACGGATCTTGGAATGAAGACCATCCTTCTCGAAGGTGACGAAAAAGAGTGAGACGAAAAGGCCTAGCAACCAGTTGGACGATCGCCATTCTTCTCATAATCGCAGTGGCAGCAGTTGGGGTAGTCTACTGGGCTGTGTTTAAACCGGGCAGCGAGGAGACAGCCTTGAAGGTGGGTGTGGTTCTGTGGGGCCATCACGATGAGGGCCTCTGGGATCCAGCAGCCGCCAACGCCCTCCTCCTATTGGAGGACAATTACAATCTTGAGATCACGTGGAGTGAAGAAATCGATTTCACCCAAATTGAATCCATCTTACGGACGCTGGCGCAGACCAATGACGTCATCTATCTAACCACCGATGAATTCGAAGAAGCTTGTAAAGCGGTCGCCCCAGACTTCCCAAGCGTCTACTGGATCATGGAGTACGAGGCGCAAGAAATCACGTCGGATCATTTTCCGTTGAACGTCGTGGCCTTCAACGCCTATCACGCTAATGAACTCAGCTTCTGGGCGGGAGCCATTGCCGCGAGATTAACGAAGACGAATAAGCTGGGCATCATCCAAGCGATACCGGGCCCCCGAGACACGAGGCTCATGAGCGCGGCCTTCAGGGCGGGAGCCCACTACGTCAACGAGGAGATCGAGGTCCGGAGAACCGTGATCGGCGCATACGTAGACCCCTTACAGACCAGGGACAGCGTCGCAGCCTTCGCCGAAGCGGAGTGCGACATCGTCTTCGTCGGTATGGACGACAAGTCAGGAACCCTCGAAGCCGAAGAGCAAGGGATCTACGCAATCCAAGAGTACTTGGACTTTACAGCAGACTATCCCGACACCCTAATTGGGTGCACGGTTTGGCAGTGGGACGTCTGGCTGGATAAAGTCTTGGAGGCCATAGCAGCCGACGACTTCGCAGCGTTCAGAACCCAATATTATGAGATGCCCCTCTCGTTGGACGATCGATCGCTGGACATCCCCGTGTTTGGTAACATGGTTTCAAGCGAAGTAGAGGCGTTTGCCGAGGAGTTGAGAAGCAAGATCATCGATGGAAGCGTGGAAGTCCCCGTGATCGACGAATGGTAGCGGGGAAGCCATGTATCTATGAGCTCAGTTCCACGTAGAAAAAAGGCTGGGGGAGACCACGCAAGGCATCGCTGCCGAAAAAGGTCTACATGGAATGCCATGATGATAACGACCAAAGAACTGGAAAAGCCGATTAAGGCCGCTCTGTACAACGTCGGACTGCTATTGGTCACCCTGAGTATAGCCTTCCTCATCTCGAGCCTCCTGGTTGGGCGGGACTTCGGCGAGATATTCTGGTTTTTCTTCCGCTCCAGCATTGGCTCTGTGGACAGCGTTCTCCGGATGCTCATGAGAACCACCCCCATCCTAGTCGCCACCCTCGGGCTAATCATGGCCTTCCAAAGCGGCGTCTGGAACATCGGAGGCGAAGGCCAAATCGTTATCGGGGTCATTGTGACTACCGGAATCTGTCTATTTCTTCCAGTACCCCCCGTCGCGGCAGTCCTTCTCTCCTTTATCACGAGTTTCCTCACAAGCGGCGCCTATGCAGCGATGGCAGGATGGTTAAAGGCTCGATGGGACGTAAACGAGATAGCAGTTACCATGATGCAGACCTTCATCGCTATCGCCTTGCTCCAGTATCTCATTGACGACCCGTGGAATTGGGGGGAGGGCCTCTACCCGAGAACCGCGAAGATACCGGCTGGCACCCGACTTCCCTTCCTCCTACAACCCCTCAACAGTACGTTCCTCATCGGAGTGGCACTCACCGTCGGCACCTACATTCTGTTGAAGAGAACCGTGCTTGGATACGAATTACAGGCCATGCATAGCAACAAGGTAGCGGCCCTCAGCCATGGGATAGACACGGCACGATTGACGGTCCTCAGCATGCTGTTGAGCGGCGGGTTGTGTGGCCTCGCGGGAACCGGGCTTGTCCTCGGAGAATACTTCCGCGCGCAAGCAGGCATCTCAGGGAACTATGGATTCTACGCCATAGCCGCAGCCCTGATAGCCGACAATAAAGCGTCACGCGCGCCTTTTGCAGCACTGCTGATAGCGTTCCTAAGCCAAGGAACCCTCGGCCTCATCGCCCTCGGTGTCCCTCAGAGGTTGGGCGAAGTAATCATTGGCGCGGTCTTCATCGTGATCCTCGTACCACGCGTAATGAAGGAGCGGAGGGGAGGCTAACCATGGTGTGGGACGCCATCAGCTCCATCTTATCGTTCTTTCCGGTGATCGGGTTAGCGGCTCTCGGCGGCTTCACCAGCCAGAAGAGTGGGGTTTGGACCATCGCCATCGAAGGAATCATGACCTTCGGAGCCTTCACCAGCGTCTTTGGATACCACTATTTCGGCAATTCGATCGGGATCGCCCTGCTCTTTGGATTTCTTACCAGCATGATATTTGGCGTCTTGTTATCCGTGCTCTGCGTTCATCAGGGGCTGGATCAGATTGTAGTGGGATTTGGACTGTGGTTCCTCTCAGAGGGACTCGCCGGGTTCCTCAATTTAGCCATCCTCCCCTCGGTTACGGTCACGGAAACCCTAGGTCCGAAGATTCTCTCTTTAGATCCCCTTTTCTACGTAACGATTGCCTCATTCACGATCCTTTACGTGATCCTCAAGCATACCAAACAAGGCTTAGCCATACGAGCGGTGGGTGAGAATCCCAAGGCAGCTGACACCGTCGGCATCAACGTCTATCGCACAAGGTGGATCTGTACAACCGTAGGCTCTGGCCTGATGGGGTTAGCAGGATCCTACCTTGCCCTAGTCATCCTCCAAGGCTTCACCTACAACTTGGTCGCGGGATACGGGTGGGCCGCATTTGCGCTGGTCCTTTTCGGACGGTGGACCGCGCCCGGCACCTTACTAAGCTCCCTCGTCTTCACCCTTTTAATCGGACTCCAGACACGATTGCAGATAGCGGGAATCCTAGTCATTCCCTCCGAATTCATAGTTGTAACACCCCACATCGCCGTGATCGTGACGCTAGCACTGGCAGGAGCCCTCGGGAAAAAGTCCGGGATGCCCGCTGCTTTGGGCAGATTTTACCAAAAAGAATGAGCCACACGAAGAAGGTTGAATAGGGAATGAACGATTCACCGGACATCGCGACGAGAACCGTAATCACAGATGATCCCCATCGACAACCAAGGGAATGAGGGCTATGAAGTCGCCTAGTGGTGAAAAAGGTAGGATCATCCTTGAGATGCGGAACATTTCGAAAAAGTTTCCGGGGGTGATCGCGAACGACCGGGTTAGCTTTACCTTGCGAGCGGGAGAGATTCATTGCATCCTCGGCGAGAATGGCGCGGGTAAGACTACCCTGATGAATATACTGTTTGGGCTCTACGCAAAGGATGGGGGAGACATCCTCGTCGATGGGAGACGCGTCTCCATCGAATCGCCAAGAGATGCGTTAACGCTTGGGATAGGAATGATCCATCAGACCTCAACCCTCGTACCCGGATTATCCGCTTTGGAGAACATTGTACTGGGAAGCGAGCCCTCACGAGGGCCATTCCTTGAGCAGCGTAGAAGTGAGAGAGATGTACGTCAGCTCATGAATCAGTTCAACCTTGAGGTCAACCTCAAAGCCAAGGCAGAGAAGCTCTCGATGGGTGAAAGGCAGAAGGTGGAGGTGCTCAGAGCCCTCCATCGAGGGACGCGAATCCTCATCATGGATGAACCCACCTCAGTGTTGACGCCGCAAGAGAAAGAAGCGTTGATGAAGACCTTGAAGGAGATGACTGCGAGAGGAGATATTTCCTCGATCGTTTTTATCACCCATAAACTTCCCGACGTGATGGCGGTGAGTGACCGAGTTACCATCCTTCGGAAGGGGAACGTGGTGGACGTTCTGGACACCAACGACAGCACCGTGGAACAACTGGCGCATAAAATGGTGGGACGAGACGTAGCCTTTGAAGTCGAACGGGGTGTCACCGAGACTGGGGAAACCCTCCTCGAAGTGAAGAACCTCCGCGTCCTCAACGAGGACGGGACACCGGCTTTGAGCGGAGTGTCTATCTCTGTGAGACGTGGAGAGATTTTTGGAATCGCCGGCGTAAGCGGAAATGGTCAGAAGGCGCTTGTGGAGGCCATTGTAGGGCTGCAGCGTGCTACTGCAGGCAGAATCCTTCTCAAAGGGGAGGATATTACGCAGTGGGCTCCCGGAAAAAGGAGAATAATGGGGATGGGTTACATCCCGGAGGACAGGTTAGCAGAGGGCTTATTACCCGATCTATCCATCGTCGAAAACCTGGTTCTCGGAGTCCACTCGCAACCCGCCTTCACCCACCCGTGGGTGCTTCCCTTTGACAAACGATGGTTCATCCATCAGAGTAGCGTCAACGAGTACGCCCGGAGGCTGGTCTCCGAGTACGAAGTGGACACGCCAGACATCGATTTACCAGCAGGACGGCTCTCCGGCGGGAACATCCAGCGGCTCATACTGGCACGAGAGCTGTCCCGGAGCCCCGATCTCCTTGTGGCAGACAAGCCAACCTCAGGACTGGACGTGGGCTCCCAAGAACGAGCCCGTCGACGATTGATGAAAGAGAGAGAAAAAGGGAAGGCAATTGTGTTGGTTTCGGAAGATTTAGATGAGATAATCATGCTGAGCGACCGGATCGCAGTGATGTATAATGGAACGATTGTAGGCGTTATTCCCGCTGTAGGCGTGTCGAAGGAGACGCTTGGCGTGATGATGACTGGTGGCGCGAGCTAACTTAATTGTGGTAGATTCCATTCCAGAACATAAGTTCATAGGCCTGGATTAGCCGTGCTACTCTTTGTAACTGCGTCTCTTGGTGCAGGTAGTGGTCTATGATCGAGAGAGCGTGCTGCTCTAACTCCCCGGTTGGCTGTGCAAAGAGGTCTAGGAAGGTGGTTTCCTCGATTTGATAGGACGCCCTAAAAGCCTTTGAAAGCCGCTTGCAGTTGGATCCCCAAACGGGCAGGTTTACGATGAGGGCCACGGCCTGTTCTCCAGGTGAGGCGAAGTGAGCCAACGCTGTCAGGTAATGGGTATACACCACTGCTTCGGGAAGGGGTGTGTACTCTTCAAGATCCACTGCGTCCAGGCCCATAGTTTCAGCCATCGCAATCAGTAGAGGAATCGCCTGTTCGTCACCCTTGAAGACGGTGTTGAAGAACGTGAATTCCTCAGAGCTTGTGGACCGCGAAACCATCAAGGCCAAGCTCTTGGCATCGCGGCTGATGATGTAATACTGATTGGCTGCATACGCTTTTACCTTATCCAGTGAGAGAGTCCCCTGCTCAGCTTCAGAGACATAAAGGTGGTTAAGAATCTTCATATTCAGGGGAGCTAACCAAGACCGGGTCTTCTCCAGAAAATCTACGCTCATTACATCCCCTTGTAATGAACATCCGATAGAAAAGTGTCACTTAAAGGTTTCTGGAATATCGATGTTTTAATTCAAACTCAGAGAGGACGTCCTGTTGCGATGTTGAAGAGCCTTGAGCTAGCTAGCTAAGAACGAACTCAAAGCAATGAAGGCCTTGCTGGAGGAAGCTATAAAGTCTGGAGCTAACGCCCTTTCGACCGATGCCTACGCACCCGCATACTGGGCTGATACTAACGAAATAATTGAACTATCAAAGATTGTGGCAAAATATGGCGACCTGTATACAACGCACCTGCGAAGCTTTGGCTTTGACGAAGCCATCGAAATAGGAGAAAAGGCAAAGATACCTGTGGAGGTAGCCCACTACAACGGAAAAGGGGTAAAAGAGGCTAGAGCGAGAGGAATCAACGTCACCTATAACGCCTACCCCTGTACCGCTGGATCCAGCTTCCTCGGGCAAATTATCCCGTTTTGGCTGTACGAAGGAGGCGTTGACTGCATACTCGAACGGATCAAACATGATGACACGCGAGAAAAAATTCGGAAGGACCCAAAGATACGTGTACAATATGTTGACAAGCAACAAAGCGCGCGCGGTTCATATGAGACCTCAAGTGTAGCTTGCTAAAAATGTCTGAACCATCTTTCTCCAGTGAGTATCATTGCAATATCATTTTCATTACATTTTTTAATTACGTTCTTATCGCTGCGTGATCCTCCGGGTTGGATGATTAAGCTGACTCCTGCGTCTCCCAAGGGATCAATGTTGTCCTCAAGCATGAACCCGTCAGAAACAACTACGCTCTTTCTCAAATCGTGACCAGCCCTTTTGGCTCTATTAAGAGCTATTTCTATTGCGCCAATCCTGTCTTGTTGACCTGTACCTACGGCTAAAGCTCTATCTTTATCGTCGTTTCTTCCTCCCCATATCACAACGCCATTAGATCTTTTCTCGCCGCAGACCCACAAAGCATGTAGTCCACTCTGTCTTTCCTGTTTGGTGGGGTGACACCTTGTGACGACACCCAAATTTTCAGTCGTATCCAGAACTGCAAGGTCTTCCAATAACCTGAATTTTGTGTAGAATGGTTGCTCTAAAAGTAAGCCATTACCAAATACCTTTATTTCATAAGGTAGACTTCTGTCTAAAAACGCTTCTACTTCTGGAACCTCAACTACTCTAAGGTCCCTTTTCTTATGCAATATCTCCAAAGCTTCTGACGTGTACAACGGAGCGAATAGACATTCAATATAATATTTCGGACGGTTCTCTTCCGTCCTTTCAATTATTTTCTTGGCCACAACGTCATTAATGGGAAAATTGAATCCGACAACACTACCGTAAGCGGCTCTCGGATCCCCGCTCCATGCTTTTTCCAACACGGTCGCTGTGTCTTCATCCTCTTCATTTGAAATTCCAACTCCCGTTGGGTTTAGATGTTTCATCACCGCTACTGCTTCTTGTTCGAAATGATTCACAATTCTCAATGCTCTGTACCCGTCTTCCAAGTTAGTTGCAGAAAGGCCTTCCTTTCCCAATTTTCTCAAGGTAATATCTCCGAAATATCGCTTTTCAGGATTTTCGGGCACATAGAACGCTGCTGCTTGGTGAGGATTGGTTCCGTAACGCAACCCGATTTCTGCTCCGTCTTTCCCGTCCCATGTTTTTTTAAGAAAATGAAGCGTTTCATCTCGAAAAGTTATTGTCAGTTTTTCTGGTAACGCATCATCAGAAATTTTTGTTCGGTATATTTTTCTACTCATCAACAAACATATCCTAATGCTTTCTCAACTCATTAAATCGGACACGCCTCTCATAACCTGTCCATATAGTTCATAATTGCACTATCGTAAGATTGAGTTCTTTTAATAGCCTCTACTGCAAGATAGCTTACTACTACTGGTAAAATATTTCCATCGTTTTTCTCCAGCTCGTCAATGACAAGTTTATACTGTTTCGGGTCGGTGACCACTACTGGGCTGCCTTTGAGCAATGCTCCTTTTACCGCAGCCCGTATCATAGCAGAGCCTCCTATGTCTATGTTATTTACAACTTTATAAAAATCCACTCTGTCTTCTTGGATCACTTTTTCAAAGGGATATAGATTCACTACAACCAAATCGATTGGCTTTATTCCTTGTTGTTTCATGTATTTGTTATGCGTCGGATTATCCGGGTTAAGTAGTATACCGCCGTGTATTTTCGGTTGTAATGTTTTTACCAAACCATCTGGGCTTTCCGGATACCCTGTATAATCACTGACTTCTGTCACATCGTATCCAAGGCTTCTAATTTTTCTTGCAGTTCCACCAGATGAAATAACTCGAAAGTCGTATTTTTCAAGAATCGGAATTAATTCTTCTAGGCCATCTTTGTTCGAAACTGAAATCAAAGCTGTTTTCATCTTTCCCACTTTTTGTTAAGCTAGCTAGCTTTTACCTATTCTATAATCGGATAACCTCAACTTTTTGGGTATTCTATCTCCGGATTCCAAAATATCTCTTTCAATATGTAAATTACTTGGAGAAATCTGGCTCTCCATAGCAAACCAATGGATAAAATCAAATATCATATTAAAGCTTTCTTCTTCCATAATACCTTTTGGAAACGATAATGCTAGATCTTTAATGTCCATTGGTCTCATAAGCCCTTTGAGAACATCAGGCTAGCTATATCAAGTCGCGCGCGCGCTTTTATATGAGATTATGGGAATGTTACGTGTTTGTATTGTTCCCGATGTGGTAATGGGTTGACTTTTGTTCCTTTGAATAGGCGTTTGATTAACGCAAGCATATATTCTGTACTGGAAAGGGTCATTCTTGCGATCGCAGAATACGTATCTCGAATGCTTGGGGGACATTCAGATAGCCAAGTACCTTTATTCTTATTTTTCGCTTGACACTTACCATATAATAAGACGTAGCGCGCGCGCTAGTCCGAGTATTTTAGCAGATATCTCTGGGTGGTATCTGAACCTATATATAGGTATAATCTCATATACTGTTTTCTGCTAAAACCTAATAAAACGCTTTGTTTGAAGGGGGAGATATTATCAACAACGTATTCAGAGGTAAAGTACAATCACCCGCAGCTAGGATCGCCGTCGCAGCCGTGATGGCTGCTTTGGTATGCGTTTCAACGCTGATGTTTCGGATTCCCGTTCCTGCAACGGGAGGCTACATCAACATCGGTGACGTCATGATCTTCGTGAGCGGGTTAGCCTTTGGTAAAACCATTGGCGGCTTCGCAGGCGGTGTGGGCTCAGCCATCGCGGACCTCATCGGCTATCCCTCGTACGCGCCGCTCACTTTGGTAGTTAAGGGGATTGAAGGCGCCTTAGTGGGCGTGATAAGTGATGGTACGAGTAAAACCCGCGACGTGCTCGCGGTCATCGTGGGAGGTGGCGCCATGATCGCTGGATACTATCTCGGGGAAGCTTTCATCATGGGAGTTGGCCCCTACGCTGCTTTAGTGGAAGTACCCGGTAACTTCTTCCAAGTATTGGCGGGAGGGGTCATAGGCGTGCCCATTTCATGGGTCATTCAACGTTATCTTACAACCCCTCGATGGCGATAAGTAGAATACGTCTTCACTGTAAGAAGGTACACCCGTTCCTCGTGAAGGAAAAAACCCGCGTAAATCAGATAACGTCCTTTTTTAAAGCCATCCACAACTCGTCAGATCGAGGTCTTGGTAAAGGTTCAGTTGACCCGTCCCTTCGCGCGATGATCCTGCACTCAGCATCGGCTAATACTTCACCAATGATTGATGCGTCCACCTCGTTCTCTCTGAGTTGACTTATTATCTTGACTGCTTGATCTTGTTCCGCTACGATGAGTAGGGAGCCAGAGCTAATGAGGTTCAGGGGATCTATCTCAAAGAAACGGCAGACGTCGATCGTTTCCTGGCTGATCGCAAGGGCGTCCTCGTACACTCTGAATCCAGTCCCAGATGCGTCAGCCACTTCGTGCAGACCATTGGACACACCCCCTTCGGTGGGGTCGTGCATGGCTTGAACGCCCCCAAACTCGAAGGCGATCATCGCCTCCTTCAAGACACTCAACTGATCAAAATACTTCGCAGCCCTCCGAACGAACTCGTGTCCAAACCTCGAAGCGAGAGGTTTATTCCGATCAGAGGCCAAGATGGCGGTTCCCTCGATTCCAATGCTTTTAGACAGTATGATCTTTGATCCGGGTGTAGCACCACTACAGGTTACGTAGCCACGGTCTTCTACGACGCCCATGGCGAAAACGATTACAAGTGGATGATTCAAGCCGGGTGTTACCTCTGAGTGGCCGCCGACGATGCTCACATCGAGTTTCTCGGCTGCGGCACTCATCTCCCGGCATATCCTCTCCAGTAGTCCTTCGTCGGAGCCCTCCGGGAGCATGATACAGGCCAGGGTCCAGCGTGGTCGGACACCGCGTGTCGCGATGTCGTTGGTTGCGACATTCATGGCGATCCAGCCTATTTTTTCGCTGGCGCCGCTTATGGGGTCGCCGTGTAGGGCCAGGAGCTTGCATCCATCTGAGACGATGGATGCGTCTTCGCCCTTAGAGGGACCGAAGATTACGTCGCTTCGGGTTGCGCCGAGGAATTTAAACACGGTTTTCTCGAGGATTTCTGGGGGTATTTTTCCAGGGGGAAGTATCATTGTCTGTAATCCTTCATGGAAGGTGGTTGGAATACTCATATTTGCTTATCAGATAAAAGGTGAGTGATTAACCTTTTTATGATACAGGAATGATAGAGTTCAGAGGACTACGTATTAAGTGGTGATTCAAGTAGTTTGTCTCATCCATACCTCTCCAACGACCCAGCTGACATCCAGCGGAAGCTCTTAGACGCCATCGGCATCTCCTCAGTTGACGAGGTTTTTTCAGACATCCCCAAACAGGTTCGATTAGCCAAAAGTCCTTCTCTACCAAAGCCCAAGTCGGAGGCCAAAGTTAGGAGGGAGATGGAGCGTATTCTCAGTATAAACGTCACATCAAAGGACGCCCTTTCCTTTTTAGGGGGAGGAGTTTGGGGCCATCATGTTCCTGCTGCCGTGGACGCCCTCGCAGGCCGAGGGGAATTTCTCACGAGCTATACGCCCTACCAACCTGAAATCAGCCAAGGCATGCTTCAATCCCTCTTTGAGTATCAGAGTATGATGGCCGAGCTCTTGGAAGTGGATGTTGTCAACAGCTCTCTGTATGACTGGGCGTCAGCCCTTGGAGAAGCCGCTAGAATGTCGGCTAGAATCACCCGTCGAAACGAGTTTGTTGTACCCCACCTCCTCAGTCCAGAGCGATTAGCGGTCCTCAAGTCCTACGCTAACCCTATTGGCATACGAATTAAAGAGGTTCGTCAATCGTTACAGACGGGTCAAATCAGCCTCGACGCCCTCAAGGAAGAGATCTCTCCACAGACTGCAGGATTGTACGTTGAAAACCCCGCGTATCTGGGACACCTGGTTCACAACGTAGAGGTGTTGGCGGAGATAGCTCACGACGCGGGAAGCCTCTTCGTCGTCGGAGTGGATCCGACGTCTCTGGGCGTCCTTAAGCCTCCGGGAAGGTATGACGCGGACATCGTGGTGGGAGAGGGGCAGCCTCTGGGTAACTACGTTAATTATGGTGGACCCTTACTCGGCATCTTCGCGTGTAGAAATGATCCTCAACTGATCCGTCAAATGCCGGGGCGTTTAGTTGGGTTGACGACGACGAAAGACGGGGAGGAGCAGGGGTATTGCATGGTCCTCCAAACCCGCGAGCAGCACATCCGACGGGAGAAGGCGACGTCAAACATTTGTACAAATCACGCGTTAAGCGCGCTCCGAGCCGCTATTTACATGGCGTTAATGGGGGGTGAAGGCTTTAGACGGCTGGGAGAACACCTCTTCTCCATAACGCGGTACTCTACACAACTGCTTTCAAAGGTTGATGGAGTGAAGGTCCCCGTTTTTCAGGGATGCCACTTTAAGGATTTTACCGTAAACTTTGACGGAACGGGAAAGAAGGGGATTGAGGTCAGTAAACACCTGTTGGAACGGGGCATCTTGGGTGGTCAACCACTCGGAAAGGACTTCCCGGAACTCGGAGACACTTTCCTATACTCGGTTACCGAAATGCACTCTCAAGGCGACGTGGATGCTCTGTATGAAGCGTTGAAGAAAATCATGGAGGTGTGAGGCATGACAGGATTTCGTCAAGCGAGGTGGGCTGAACCCCCAATCTTCAAGGTGGGCCGTTCGAAGAGACGCAGAAGTCGCATTCTCTACCTAGATGAGAATCAGAAAATGGGCGGGGATGACTTGAAGCGGTTAATCCCTGAGAACCTCCTTCGAAGGGATGAGCCAAACCTCCCCGCCTTGTCGGAAGTTGATGTGGTTAGGCACTTCACTCGCCTTTCTCAAGTCAACTTTGGCGTCGACAATGGCATCTACCCCCTCGGAAGCTGCACCATGAAGTACAGCCCCAAGGTCAATGACGCAGTAGCGAACTCGGATAAGGTCCACTGGATCCACCCCCACCAAGATGAATCCACTGTTCAGGGTGCTCTCGAGATCATGTATACCCTCGCCCAGTGGCTCTCCGAAATAACGGGGATGCACAGTTTCACCCTTCAACCTTCAGCAGGCGCTCACGGTGAATACACGGGAGCCCTCATTATTCGAGCGTGTCATCAGGAAAGGGGAGACCTCGAAACTAGAAGGGAGATAATCGTGCCGGACTCAGCCCATGGAACCAACCTCGCCAGTGCGTCGATGGCCGGGTTCCGCGTTGTGGTCGTTCCCAGCAACCAAAAAGGCTGTGTCGACATGGACGCGCTTGAGAGTGCGGTGTCAGAGAGAACTGCCGGCCTCATGTTGACGAACCCTAACACGTTAGGCATCTTTGAAGAGAACATTTTGGAGATTTCAAGGATGATTCACGACGTGGGTGGCCTCCTCTACTACGATGGAGCCAACCTAAACGCTGTCATGGGCAAGACCAGGCCGGGAGACATGGGCTTCGACATCGTGCACCTCAACCTTCACAAAACCTTTTCGACGCCCCACGGTGGTGGTGGACCGGGCGCTGGGCCTGTGGGGGTCGTGGAGGCATTGGAAGGGTTCTTGCCTGTTCCCACGGTGGGATGTGATGGAGAACACTTTTACCTGAATTACGACCACCCGCAAACTATCGGAAGGGTTGGAGGCTTCTACGGGAACTTCGAGGTCCTAGTGAAGGCCTACACCTATATACACTCGATGGGAGGTGACGGGTTGAGCAGGGTGGCTGAACTCAGCGTCCTGAACGCGAACTACTTGGCTCACAAAATCCCGGAAATCGAGGGATTCAGCCTACCCTACGGACAGGGAATTCCCAGGAAACACGAATGCGTCATAAGCTGTTCAAAACTGAAGATGGACACGGGCGTCACAGCGAAAGACGTGGCTAAGCGGCTGCTTGATTTTGGCGTTCACGCCCCCACAATGTACTTCCCACCCATTGTCGAGGAGGCGTTGATGCTTGAACCCACGGAAACGGAGTCCCTTGAAGAACTCGATAGATACGTGGATATTTTCGCCCAGATATCACGTGAAGCCTACGAAGACCCGACGGCTGTGTTGGAGGCACCCCACAACACCTCTGTCGGAGCTCTAGACGAGGTCAAGGCGTCCCATCCACGAACCTTCTGTTTGAGCTGGCGAATGCGTAAGAAACAAGAACGGAAGCCATGAGTCAGGTACTTCGCTACTCTCAGCACAGTAAATCGGCTGTCTTGTAACACGGTAACCAGCAGAAACCCTCGATAAACGGGGTTATGTATCCCCACCACTAACTTTAAAACCATTACACCGCATGTAACTTAGTTCTGAAGCGGTAGACTACATCTAAAGGGTTGCTGCAAGAATGAAGCTCATACCCATAAAAATGCCCCTCATTCAAAAGGGAGACGACATCATCGCCATTTTTCTAAACGTTCTTCACGACAAAGGGCTTAAACTTGAAGACGGAGACATCGTCACCTTTGCCGATAAAATCGCTGCCATTAGTGAAGGCCGAGTCATAAATTTTGAGTATGTAGAGCCCTCGGAAGAAGCGAAGGCTTTAGCTGAACGATATGTGCTTGAACCCGGCTTCGTCGAAGTGGTTCTCCGAGAAGCCGACGAAATATTCGGTGGCGTGATAAGGGCCCTACTCACCGTGAAAAACGATATCATCATAGCCAACGCCGGAATGGATCATAAAAACGCTCCCGTGCACTCAGCGACCATGTGGCCCTCAAACCCCAACGACACGGCTGCGAAACTGCGTGGGAAACTGGAGCGTACGACGGGAAAACGTGTGGGCGTCCTCCTAGTGGACAGCCATGTGGCGCCCATGAGGATGGGAACCCTGGGTTTCGCCCTGGGAATAGCGGGTTTCAGGCCCGTGAAAGACTGTCGTGGCATGAAAGACCTATATGGTAAGCCCCTCCGCATCACCCGCATTAACCTGGCGGACGATTTAGCCTCAGCCGCCCATCTGGTCATGGGTGAAACCACTGAACGAATTGCCATCGCCATCATTCGCAACTCGAACGTTACCATAACCGACGACTACGATCCACGGGAAGTCGTCATCCCCAAGGAAGAATGCCTCTTCATGAAGAACCTCGGGAAAGACAGGTATACGCCTTGACAGACAAGCGAAGAATACCCCAACCCTTCGTCCTCTCCTTGATTTCAATCTTCGCCGCTCTCAATATCGTAGCCGACGTTCTACCCTTTACACCCGTAATAGGGGTCAACGGAGCATCCTTCCGACTCGGCTGGGTCGTGGCACCCTTAACTGGAATCTTGCTGGGGCCCCTAAGCGGAGGAGGAAGCTGTGTGATAGCTGGCGTTGTAGAATTGTTCTTAGGCCTCCAGTCCTCACAGCCATTTGGCTTATTTGCCCCCTTCAGGATGGGTCTGTCCGCCGTTCAAGCTGGCTTATTAGTGAAGGGACGATGGAAGACGGCGTTAACCATTCTGGGCAGCCTCATCTTCGTGTGGGTTTTGCTGCCGAAGGGTAGAGAAGCGCTTCTGGTCTTATCCTTTCATTTGGTGGGCTTCTTCCTCATTCTAGTGTTCAGGACGCGGATTGAACGCTACATGTCATCTTCGTTGTGGAAGCAGGTCGCTCTCGGCGTCGCCGTTACCGCATACTGCGGCAACATTAGTCGGCACCTCCTGGGAAACATTCTTCTAGCAGTCCTCACGGACGTGCCTTCAATAGTCTTTGTCGCCGCCATGCCCTTCACCGTCATAGAGCAAACCTCCTTCCTCGCGGCCTCAACAATCCTCGGTGTGGCGTTAACGCGAACACGAGTGCGGGCCCTCATCGAGGTCCACGGGGATTCCAAAGTTTTTTAATGCGGAAGACCCATGTTTCAGTAGAACAGCTTTAGCTTTAGAAGAGGAAGACCATGTCAGAAGCAAAAAAACGTTATGACCGCATTCTCACGCTGCTAACAGAGCATCACGCCCTGTATCAAAAAGTGCTTCCCCTCATCGCAAGTGAGAACATTCCAAGTCCTGCGGTGAGGGAGGCCTTAGCCACCGATTTGGGAAACCGGTATGCAGAGGGGTGGCCGGGTGAACGGGTGTACGCAGGCTGCGCCTACATTGATGCGGTGGAGTTCGCGTGTATTGACCTGGCCAAGAAAGTGTTTGACGCGGAATTCGTCGATGTACGCCCCATCTCAGGCGTCGTAGCCAACCTCGTCATCTACACCGCGTTTGCGAAACCCAATGACATAATGTTTGGTCTCTCGATTCCCTGTGGGGGCCACATCAGCATGGGACGAGCGCGGTTTGGAGGCACGGCGGGGGCCGTTCGAGGTCTGCGAGTGGAGTACTTTCCCTACGACTATGACGAGTTAACGATCGATGTCGATAAAACCAAGGAAAGATTGAGGCGACTGGCGGTGGACGGCAAAAAGCCGACGCTCGCTATGTTCGGGGGCAGTGTCCTCCCCTTTCCTCATCCCGTCAAGGAGCTGGCTGAGGCCTTCCACGATGTGGACGCCAAAATCAACTACGACGCCGCACACGTCTCCGGATTGATTGCCGGGAAGACGTTTCAAGATCCCCTAAGGGAAGGCGCTGACGCCGTTACCCTGAGCACCCATAAAACGCTTCCTGGACCTCAGCACGGCATGGTTCTCTCCTGGGAGAGATACGCAGACGAGATTAAAAGAGCCACCTTTCCCGGTTTGGTGAGTAACCATCACCTCCACGCCATGGCGGGAGCGGCTTTAACCTTAGCGGAGACCCTTGAGTTTGGAGAAGCCTACGCCCAGCAAATAATAAAGAACACAAAGGCCTTGGGCCAAGCCCTCTACACGCGGGGACTCAAAGTACTTGGAGAGCACAGAGGATTCAGTGAAAGCCATATCCTCTGGGTGGACATTTGGGAACACGGAGACGGAGGGAAAATAGAAGGAGAATTGGAGGCGGCGAACATCATCGTCAACAGGAATCTCCTACCGTTAGATGTACGCATGGGACGCCACTACACCCATCCAGGCGGCATCCGTTTGGGCACACAGGAATTAACGCGACTCGGCATGAGAGAGAGCGACATGGAGACGATAGCAAACTTCATCAAACGCGTGGTCATCGACAAGGAATCCACCACCCAGGTCAAACGGGATGTAACGGACTTCCGCAAAGACTTCCAGCAGGTTCACTTCTGCTTCGAAAACGCGACCCAAGCCTACAAATACATAAAAATACGGTAAAAGGATTATCCTTATACATTTTAGGGGTATAGGAAACGACTAGAGGACATGCTATGCAACACCTCTGCCAGTGAAGGCAGAACAGCTTGGAAGTCAAGATGGCTTAAGGTTGCTAGTTGAGGTGTACCTAAAGAGAAACCTCGTACTGGAGCGTCATATCTTTCTTGGGGAGTTGATGAGTCATAACTACTAGAAGGTAAACTAGCTATCAAACAAGATAGACTAAAGGAGAGTGTACATATATAGTCCTAAGCAGATATACAGATACTCTAAGGGGTTCCTCTTCCGAAAAGGGGAAGCCGTATATCCGGTTACATGTAAGCAGTAAGGTGGTTTAACCACTGAAGCTGGTTAATGAAAGGTGTGTTGAATGGTGTTGAAGAGAATGCATCTATACGCGTTCCATGAGGCGCAAGGGCATCTCGTGGACTTTACCGGTTTTGCGATGCCCTTGTGGTACGAGGGGGTAACCGCGGAGCATCTCGTCGTCAGAGACCAAGTGGGGGTCTTTGATGTCACGCACATGGGCAGGTCCCTTGTCTCGGGGAGCGAGGCTGGAAGCTTCCTTGACTACGTAACAACACGGAAGCCGTCATCCCTCCGCCATCTTCGAGGTCACTACACGGTCATGTGCAACGACCGCGGCGGAATCGTAGATGATTTAACAGTATTCAGGTTTGATGATGAACGTTTCTTCGTAGTGTATAATGCAGGTAACCGCGAAAAGGATTACCAGTGGTTGATCACCCACGGAAGAGACTACCAGGTACAGATCGAGGACGTGTCGGATCAGATTCCGATGTTCGCCCTCCAAGGACCAAAGGCATCATCTACCTTGCAGAAGCTTACCTCAACTGATATCCAGAGCATCAGGCGGTATCGTTTCAGTTGGATAGAGGTTGCCAATCTAAAGGTTTTGGCTACGAGAAGCGGGTATACGGGAGAAGATGGCTTCGAGCTGTACTTGTGGGATGTGCCTCTCACCGAGCCCGATAACGCTATCAGATTATGGCATAATCTGCTTAAAGCTGGAGAGGAATTCGGAATCAAACCTTGTGGGCTTGGTGCGAGAGATACCTTACGTCTTGAAGCGGGGATGAACCTCTATGGAAATGATATCGACGAAGATACAACGCCTTTTGAGGCCGAACTTGATTTTGTGGTTAAACTTGATAACGGAGACTTCATCGGACGTACAGCCTTGGCAAAGCAGAAGGAAGAAAGCGTTTCCAAGCGAAGGGTCGGTTTAAAAATGATTGATAGAGCTGTTCCTCGCCAAGGATGTGAAGTCTATAAGCTTGATGAATGTGTAGGGGTTCTGACAAGCGGAACATTCTCACCACTATTGAAGCAGGGCATTGCTATGGGCTATGTACGCCCTGAAGACGCCGACGAAGGTGCGATTTTAGAAGTGAAAATTAGGCAGCGACTTTGTAAGGCTGAGGTAGTCAAGATGCCTTTCTATGATACTAAAAAGTACGGTCGGAACAGGAAGCCTTAAAACCCTCTTTTCGACATTAACCTCGCTAATGCATAGGATTTCGGGGTTAGGTTGAAGATTTCGCTTGTAACATCTTTCGGATGCGTTTCATGATACATGGATGACACTGTGTTTAGTAATTATTGATGGCTTGAGGAGGTTCCTCAAGTAACCTGAGGGCTCTTATTGAAGGAAATGAACGTAGTCTTATCAAACCGTTTGAAGGCTTTCAGAAAATTGATCTAAACTTTCGAAGGCATTACCTTTATATGTCGTTACGTAGCACTAATCTCATGTTTAGACTATCGTTTCTAAAAATTGGAGCGATTGCCTCTTCTATTCTTATGGAATATCTCTTTGATGAGCTGGGTAACAGAGAGGATTTCGACGTAAGGGTTTTCTCGACAGGCTGTAAGATGGGCAAATCTGAAGCCCTTGAACTTGCTAAGATTTCTGCGATTCTACCTACCGACCTCTTTATCATCATCTCTCCAAACGCGGCTATGGAAGGGCCGACGACTCTAAGGGAGTCTGTTAGTAAATTCGGGAAACCAATCATTATAGTGTCCGACTCCTCTCAGAAAAAATTAATTGAGAAGCTAAATTCATCGTCTTTCGGTTATATCTTGGTTACAGCGGATTCCATGATAGGCGCCAGACAGCTCTTTCTCGATCCCGTAGAGTTGGCGCTTTTCAACAGTGATGTTCTTCGGGTTCTTGCGGTCACAGGAGTGCTTCGTCTCATACAAGCCGAGATTGACCGGGTGATAATGCAGATTAAAGAGGGTGAAGACTATGAACTCCCGAGAATCATTGTGGATAAGGAGACAGCCCTCAGGTATAGTGGCCTCAGTAATCCCTATGCGAAAGCCAAGGTGTTATCCAGCTTCGAGATGGCTATGCGGGTTGCAGGCTTAAGCAGAGAGGGAACGTGGCGTGTTAAAGAGAGAGACAGGTATCTAACAATTCTCGCATCTTCCCACGAACTTATGAGGCAAGCTGCCCTCCTAGCAGATAGAGCTAGAGAAATAGAGAAGGCAAATGACACCGTTCTTAGAACACCCCACTTGAAGAATGGCTCGACTAAACGAAAAGTAAAACTCATGGATACCTTGTCATAAAAATATGAAGAAATATGATGTACACGCTCAATAAATAAAAAGGGAAGGCGAAATAATGAAAACCGATATTGAGATAGCTCAAGAAGCAAAAATGCGACCTATCATGGATGTGGCCGAGGATTTAGGCATATCCGAAGATGAAGTGGAACTCTATGGGAAGCATATCGGAAAAATCTCTCTGGGTGTGTACGAACGGTTGAAAGAGAAGATGGATGGGAAGCTAATAGTTGTGACTGCTATTACACCAACTTCTCTTGGAGAAGGAAAGACGACGATGTCCATAGGACTTGGGGAGGCCTTATCAAAATTAGGTAAGAACGCTATTGTATGCTTGAGGCAGCCTTCTCTGGGCCCTGTATTTGGGATTAAGGGTGGAGCCGCAGGCGGTGGATACGCTCAAGTTATGCCTATGGTAGACATTAACACAGGTTTTACGGGTGACTTTGATCAGGTTGAGCGGGCCCATAACCTTCTCATCGCCCTTCTTGAAAATCACCTTTATAGAGGGAACAGGCTCAGCATAGACGTTAATCAGATCACCTGGAAGTATGTAATGGACATGAATGAGCGGTCTCTCAGGAACATTGTCGTTGGCTTGGGCGGAAAAGAGGGTGGTGTGCCCCGAGAATCCGGCTTCGATATTACTACAGCCTCGGAGATTATGGCCATCCACGCGTTATCCACAAGCTTGATGGACTTGAAGGAGCGAGTGGGCAGGATAGTCATAGCTTACACAACGGAAGGAAAGGCGGTTAGAGCATCAGACTTGAATGCTCAAGGAGCGATGGCTCTACTTCTTCGCAAGGCCATCAAACCAAACCTGATACAGACTCTGGAAGGATCCCCAACCATAATGCATGGAGGGCCCTTCGCTAACATTGCTCACGGCTGCCCCAGCCTCATAGGCATAAAACTAGCTCGAAAACTAGGGGAATACGTGGTTGCTGAACCGGGATTTGGCGCTGATTTAGGTGCTGAAAAATTCTTTCATATCGCTTGTCACTATGGAGGGCTTAAGCCTGACGTAGCCGTTCTTGTGGTCACGATTCGAGCTTTGAAGAGACATGGTGGTATAAGGTTTAGACAGCTTGAAATAGTAAATGTGAAGGCTGTTGAAAAGGGCCTAGTTAACATGGAAAAACATATTGAAAACCTCAAGAAGTTTGGCGTACCCGTCGTCGTGTGCATAAATGTGTTTCCAAAAGATAGCCAAGCCGAAATAGACATGGTCACCTCCCGATGTCGTGACTTGAACGTTCCTGCATCGGAGACATACGTCGTTGTAAAAGGTGGTGAGGGAGGCTTGGACTTGGCGAGAAAAGTAGTAGAAACTATTGAAAGAGAAGACTCAAAGTTTCATCCCCTTTATGACGTAAATCAACCTATTCGGGATAAGATAGACTTAGTTTCGCGGGAGATATATGGTGCAAGCGGTGTAGAGTACAGCAGCGAAGCTTTAAACAGTATTAAACAGATTGAGGCCCTTGATCTCCATAAGGTACCCCTCTGTGTGGCTAAGACTCAGTACTCCTTTTCTGATGTTGCGAGGTTGAAGGGAAGACCTACCGGCTTCAAGATCCATGTTCGGGACGTTAAAATTTCTAATGGAGCGGGCTTTCTCGTCGTATTAGCCGGGGACATAATGACGATGCCTGGATTAGGAAGCCGTCCTGCAGCTGAACAAATGGACATTGATGAAAAAGGCAGAATTACCGGTCTTTTTTAGGAGATAAGACTTTGAAGATCTTGGATGGCCGAGCCGTAGCCAAAAAAATCAGGGGAGAACTCTCCCAAACCGTTAACGACCTAAAAGAAAAACATGGTATCACTCCTGCAGCAGCCCTAGTCTTAGTCGGAGAAGACCCTGCGTCAGCGTCCTATGTTACACTCAAGTCTAGAATAAGTAAAAGGGTTGGCATACACTCCAACATCTATCGGCTGCCCCAAAACACGGGTGAACCGGAGATAGTACAGCTAATCCAGGCTTTAAACTCAGACCAAAACATCCATGGAATAGTTATCCAGCTTCCTCTACCTGCCCATTTAGAGGAAGAAAAGATCACGATGCTGGTTTCACCCAAAAAAGATGTTGATGGCCTTCATCCTCTCAACTATGGCTGTCTTCTTCTAGGTTTAGACTGTCCAGTCTCACCAGCCGCTCAAGGAATCTTAACTTTGCTAGATCACTACCAGATAGACTTGAAAGACAAGCATGTGGTTATAGTCGGCGTTAATAAATTATTAGGCAAGCCTCTAGCGCTTTCTGTTTTGGAAAGAGGCGCAATCCTCACTCTATGCGATAAAGCCATTGAAAGCCTTGAGAACTACACGCGAATGGCCGACGTTCTCGTCGTAGATGTTGGTGTAGCTAGCTTCATCAAAAAAGGTATGGTTAAGAAAGAATCGGTAATAATAGATTGCGGGAACAACTATGTTGATGGCAAGGTTGTGGGCGATGTAGCTTTTGAGCAAATAAAAGATATTGCTTCCGTTATTACACCTGTTCCAGGTGGGGTAGGGCCCATGCTCACCGCTATGTTAATGTCAAACATCGTACAAGCAGCCAAGGATAGAATACCCTGAGAGTTAAAGAGATTTCTATTTCTCCTCAAGCTAGCTAGCTACTTTGAATCCTTCAGAAAAGGTATTAGGATAGGATTTTGAGATTCGCTATATCATATATTTTCTTGAGTCGCTCTGGACTGTAATCTGTGTAGCTAGCTAGCTTGAAGAGGATGAGGGAAAAGCCAACAATAACTCATCAGCCTCTAACTAGCTGATTGCTCAACGCTATGAAACCATTTTTACCTGATTGATTATGCTACAGATTTTCTCTGGATTATTTGAAGAAAAGACGAATGGTCTTCTTTTCTGCAGGGTTATTTTCACCGCGTCGCCAAGTGAAGTTGTGTAAGCCCTAGAGCCATCAGTTCCATGTCTAATGCCAACACCACCGTATCTCCTAAGAGAGGCCTTAATTGGTTCACAGGACACTATATCCCCTATTGGAATACATTTGCGATTGAAAAAGCCGTAATTAATTAGAAGTTTCTCGTCGGTCACCTTTACTTGAATGCCTCGATAATTCAAAAATAGAAATAATATAAACGCTGTAACAGGCGCTCCGATAACAATAAAAAACGGATGTTGAATACCAACAGCGACGGTCAGTAAACACATGCATAAGACAAATCCAACCAGAGCTTTCATTAACCTACCTGCTGGA
>JAOZHB010000037.1 GCA_026015035.1 Candidatus Bathyarchaeota archaeon
GGAGATGATGAAGACGTTCAAAAAAGAGAAAGCGTAAGGGATCTAAAACTGATCCCTCATTTTCTTAGCGCGCGCACTTTAGTCCTACAACTTAAAAATGAACATATGCACGTCGTCTTTTATGCTAACTACTAGCCAGCTCAGCTCCAATTTGTTTAAACTTTCCGTCCATACTGTCTTGGAGTGGCCCCTTTAAACCCTTGACTATTACTGAGGCACAGGGCTTGACAATGTTTAGTCCAAGCCTTTTCAGCTGACTAGCTCAAACAGAAAGACCGCAATAATTGTGGGAGTATTATTTCTAATTGCGACGGTTAGCGCGCGCTATAAACCGAGTTAGCTACATTCTAAACACGTAATACGTAGAAAATTCGAGAAAAACGGTTCTATTTATAAGAAAAAGTTATGAGCTAGCTAGCTAGTGTGTTTATTCCATTCTTATGGCGTTATTCACAAAAGAGCCTTAGGGAAGTCTTTGTGTTAATATATTCTTTCATGTCTGTGAGCTAGCTAGTAAGAGAAGTTGTCAAGCATCCAATCATCGCTCTTCTGAGGACGACGGAAGCAGATAACATCCTCAAAGAACAATTCAACAGAATGGAGAATGACCCCCAATTCAGCGAACTGTTTCTCTTCAAGTTAAGAGCATTCACTAGTGATATGATTATGCAAAGAGTCAACATCGATATTATGTCAAAGATAGAATTTAAATTACTCATGACAACCAAAATACTCTTCTGGATTATGGAAGCTAACTAGTTAATTACTGATAAACCAGAGACTTGATGAAATAGTTGAACAAGTTCTTTGAATCCTTTATTGACGTTCCTAGAATCCAAGTGGGAAAAAAGCAGACTATTGAGACTCTGATCAATGAAGAAGCCTTGTTGCTTGCGAAATTTCTTAGGTATGAACAAAAAACATGGACTCCAAGAAATGTAAATTAATTAGCGCACGCTAGTTTTGATGTGGAGATAGACGTATGGACACCTATGATCTGGTTATTTTAGGAAGTGGTTCGGCTTCATTTGCTGCTGCGATTAAAGCGTCAGAACTTAAGAAACAAGTTGCTATGATCGAGTATAACGTTATTGGTGGAACCTGTGTGAACGTGGGATGCGTACCCTCCAAACACCTTCTTACGGTGGGAGACACATACTATCATTCCCAAGACAATCGTTTCCAAGGGATAACGACAAGAAAAGAGTCATTCGATTTTTCTGAAGTAATAAAACAGAAAGACGAACTCGTGAAGTCTCTCAGGAAAGAAAAGTATAGTGATGTAGTTGAGTATTTGCCCAACGTCATCTTCATTAAAGGAACAGCAACTTTCGTCTCCAGAAACGAGATCAAGGTGAATAACCAAATCCTGAGTGCGGACAAATTCCTCATAGCTACAGGAGCATCGCCAAATATTATCCCCTTCAAAGGCATTGACAAAATCCAGTATCTCACGAATGTCGAAGCCATGAATTTGGAAAATGTACCAGCCTCAATGATTATTCTGGGAGGTCGAGCACAGGCACTCGAATTCGCACAAATGTATGCACACTTTGGGACACAAATCACAATTCTCCAGCGTAGTCAGAGAATACTTCCTATCGATGAACCAGAAGTTTCTGAAGAACTCACACAATGTTTACGGAATGAAGGCATCGTGATCTATACGGGAGTGCAAATACAAGAGCTTGCTGAGAACAAGGGAACCAAAGTAGTCAAATGTCGCGTGAACGGCAAGAACAGCGTCTTTGAAGCAGAGCAACTACTTATAGCAACAGGCAGAACACCCAACACAGATAATATCGGACTTGAGAAAGCGGGAGTGGAAACAGAGAAGAGTTATGTGAAAGTTAACGAATACTTTCAAACATCCAATCCCAATATTTACGCAGCAGGCGATTGTGTCACACCCATGATGCTTGAAACACTAGCTGCCAAAATGGGAAACATCGCGGTACGCAACGCTTTTGATAATACTGAATTAACGATCAACCAAAAAGAAATCCCGAGTGTTGTATTTACCAATCCTCAAGTCGCACGCGTAGGATATACTGATGAAGAATATTCCGAACTCACGAAGGCATGTGCCTGTCAAACGATCGACATGTCACTGGTTCCTAAAGCTCAAATTATCAGCGATACGCGTGGCATTATCAAGATGGTAATCGATCCTCGAGATAAGAAGATTGTGGGTGTACATATTGTTGCACCGCATGCCGCCGAGATGATTCATGAAGTGACCCTAGCTGTAAAATTTGGATTAACTATTGATGATATTATCGACACTGTTCATGTCTTTCCTACGATGTCGGAAGCCATCAAACTTGTAGCTCAATCCTTCTATAAAGATATCAGCAAGCTGAGCTGTTGTGTTGAATAGTTAATTAGCTTACAGGAGATGTATTGCGGGGTTTGGGTTTGGGGTTAAAATTTAGTCTTAATTATGCATATACGTTATCAAGTCGAACGGCGTCATTTAGAAGTAACTAGATGATCTATGGTTATGTCCGCGCTTGTGTATAATGAAATGATTAACGCACGCGCACATGTATGCTGTTATTTACATATAGTAAAGTTTATATTACAATATGTATGGTATACTTTACATGAGGTGATGTGATGACACTAAGAAAAAACAGAATCTTCTCAGTGATCGTGGTAATAACGATGGGCGCATCCGTAGCCATAGGCATGATAACTGGGTACCTAACCCTAGCTGTATTGTTCTCCATAGGAGGATTGGGCGCACTGATACTATATAGGCGCACAAGTGCGATAGAGAAACCCATTCACGATGAGAGAGACCTACTGATAGACGCAAAGTCCTCAACAGCCGCACTCCGATTAGTCCTAGGGGGAAGTGCGTTCCTAGGATCTGTCCTGATCTTCCTGAACTATATTGGATACGTCCCCTACGAGCAAGCTGGGTTCACTCTGCTGATACTAGCAAACGTCGGTGCGTTGATACACCAAGGATACCTCGAACACTACAAACGAGTATACGGCGAGTGAACGTGATGAAGACAAAGCTCAAAGTCTTCAGGGCTATGAGGGATCTAACCCAAGAAGCCCTTGCCAATGAGATCGGTGTGACTAGGCAAACGGTGATCGCAATAGAGAAAGGAAAGTATAACCCTTCTCTCGAACTCGCTTTCAAGTTAGCCAGATACTTCGACACCAGTATAGAGGATGTTTTCATCTATGAATCAGAATGATGGATACTGACGTCGGATAATACAAACGTGCGTACACGTTTGGGTTTGGGGATTAATTTAATCCTCAATAATATAAGTTATAGCTAGCTTGGTTAGAAGTCGAAAAGGTTCAAATCAGCTTTTTGTCAACAATCTTATCTTTTTTTCTAATTAACTCAGCAAACCTCTTATCCTCATCCCAGTAAACATCAAAATTATCTAAATCTATGTGATGAGACCACACAGAAGGATCAACATCTAACAGCTCAGCCGAATAAATCCCAATCAAAATCCATTCAACCTTAGAAATAATCTTATTTCCAAAAAGGTCAGCTTGAACAAACCTCAAACGAATTTTTAATACTGTATATACGGCTTCGTGGAAATCACCGCTAACAGCAAAGGATCGCTTTTTAAAAAGCCAACACAACGCAAGAGTAAGGGTCTGTGATTTACCCATGTATTCGTTTTTCTACAAGTATTTCAATACATACTTGATTCCTTCACGGAGTTTTCTGACCGCTTGGACATCCACAAAGCTGTGATACGACTTCTCGAAAGCTTCCTTTTCAGCAATACGATGCACTCGTCTACCCTTCTTTAACTGAGAAAAAACAATCCGAAACGGATGATCATGAAAGACCAACAACACGTGTATGTGGGGATAGCCTTTACGTGAGGCTTTCCAACAGCGAAGATATGAGATGCGTCCAAACTTTTTACGTAGATTTCTTATCCACTTGTTGAATTCTTTGCCTACTTTTTTCCATGCCTCTTGTACCGTCGACCGTCTTATGTCATATGTGAGTGTGGCAAACAAGACATTTGAACACTTATCACTACCACGAATATCAAAAAATGTATGATTCTCTAACTTATGAAGAGATTTAAGGCGTTTTTTTATCCGCCACCAATAGACATCATTACCCCTCTTCGCGCACTTGACCGCAATCGTCTCTTTTTCCACTTCTCCCTTATTCCGCAAATTATCAGTTTTCTTTTGCAAAACCATGTATTCAGCTAAATCTCTCCATTCCAGATAAAAATCCTGTAACTCTTGGAAATCAAGGTTTTGATCAGTACTATAGCCTATGAAATGGTTTCTGGCAAAATTTAACCACGACTTATTTTCAGAATCATGTAATCTTGCTCTAAACCGATGGCTTAACGACAATTTCTAGGCGTATAGTCAAACGCCTAACCATCACAGCACTGGTTGTTTCGCTTGGCTTCGCAAAGCTCAACCCCTCCCACCCAACCCCGCCAAAGCCTTTGTTGAGCCCTCATTCATGACTAGTTGTTCATTTCGGGGGGAGAGTGGCATCGCTTCCGACTCTCCCCAAACCCTAAAGGGTCGGCTCCCCCACACCGTCTCTAAGGATTGTCCTTAAACGTACAATTATCGTGTGAAGTGTCTTGTGTTTGATGCAAAAAAAGATGAATGGGGTATATGAAACTCTAGAGTTTGGTAGCCCGGAGGAGATTCGAACTCCTGTCCGCAGGTTTCTTCTCCACAGGGGATCCAGAGCCTGCTATGCGTAGTCGGATTTACTGTATTCCTTTGGCCACTACACTACCGGGCTCTGTAATTTAGGCATGGAAGTGCTTCTTATAAACTCGCTGGTTTATGCTAGCCAGGGTTGAATTAACACGTTAAAGGCTTACCTCAGCAGTTTTATGGGGGCTTTTCTCATCTTCGATTCAGCAAGCTATCTGTATATGACGGGTCCAAGCACATATGTCGACGTCTTTATCGTGTCAGGACGCGTTTAGAACGTTATGTGGGGACCTGGATTGTTTTGAGTGCTCCTCAGATTACGCTTTTAAAATGTAATGGATGAAAGAGGCCCCATTCTTTGAGTGATAAGTGGCTGATCAATCCGTTTCCTTATAAATAGTAGGCCGTTTTCAGTGAAAACTGCGTAAACGGAGACTAAACGAATTTCAAGTAGATACGCGAGTCAGCGCGCGCTGTGTTTGTTGTAGCTTATCTGCATGTCAATAGGTTTACTAGTCACCAACAGTTTTCTCTAGGTTCAACGAAGTAGAGGAATCGCGGTGATTTTTAAGAATTCCGATTTTGATACTATCATTATTCTGGATGCGTGTAGATACGATTATTACCGGAAATTTCGCACTGCTAACATAATATTGGCCGACGCGACGCACACGTTGTCCTCGATTAAACACATGTTTCCGTACACGTACCCCGACACCGCCTACGTTTCAGGCAACCCTTTCATTAATGGTCGGCATGTTGTTTTCGAAGACTACGACGCTTTGGATCATTTTAAGCTCGTGGATGACGTGTGGCTTCACGGTTGGGAGGCCGTTGAAGGCATTTCGACTGTGCCCCCGTGGAACGTTTTTGATACGGCAGTAAAATACCAAAAACGAGGATACAAGACCGTGGTTCATTTTGTGCAGCCTCACGCCCCTTACATCGGAAAAATAAAGATCAACACCCACGATTTCCAGTGGAGCCGAAACGTGACGATGGGTAAAAGCGGTCGGATAAACAACTCCATCGAAGGACAACGAAAGCGTACAATCGACGTGAAGCGGCTGCACGAAGCCTATTACCATAATTTACGCTTAGTTCTGAAATACGCGGTTAAATGCGTGAATGGCAAAACATGTATCACGTCAGACCATGGCGAGCTTTTAGGAGAACAGGGCCTGTTCTACCACGGATCACTTCAAAAACCGTTGGATCACCCCAAGTTACGGGAGATCCCGTTTGAAACATTCCTGTAATCGCTGACGACGCGTTAAACAATACAGGTATGTATCACTATCGCTTCAGTGAAAAAACCGAAGTAACCACGAAATTGCGGAGTGACAAGGAAGTCAACTCCCATACTTACACGTTCTCTTCTACCATCTAATGCACCTGAACGTCGGGACTCCCTTCATTGCAGGCGATCCGTTGGTCTGCATGCATTGGCTTTGCAGGAAAGTAGTTTCAGTCGCTCTGTAGATTTATAAGTTTTCATACGTATATTACTCAGTAGAAAGGAGAAAGGGTAACAAATGGAGTTTATGGACGTTGTTACGAAGAGACGCAGTATCCGACGCTACAAGCCCGAACCGGTACCTGACGACGTGCTTAATCAGATTTTAGAAGCTGCCCGAGTAGCCCCCTCTGCAGGCCACCGACAGCCTTGGCACTTCATCGTCGTCAAAGATGCACCAACCAAGAAACAGCTTGGAGTATCACAGTGGGCGGCTGAGGCCCCCCTGATACTCGTAGGCTGCGTGGATACAGCGATACGGTCACCACCCCTGTGCTACGTTGACCTCGCCATCGGCTTCGAACACATCGTTCTTGCAGCCGCCAACTTCGGGTTAGGAACTTGTTGGATCGGACGCCTTGGCAGAGATGAGACGATCAAAGCGGTGTTAAGCATACCCGATCACGTGAGGGTGGTTGCCGTTACGCCCCTCGGCTACCCCGATGAAACACCAGATCCCAAGACCCGTAAAGTCATTTCTGAAATCATTCACTACGATGCCTTCTAGAAACCTCATTATCGATAAGAACGTGAATGCTGCGCTAGAGCTAGCTACGTTCTCTCGCGAGCTGACTCATCCAAAATATTGGAGTAATGCCATCCATCCACTTTATTGGAGTGTGTGTCGCCCACTCCACTAACTCAGTGAACCCAGGCGGAGCGAACATCAAAGCAAGAAGGGGAAACCCACTACCTTAGACAATGCTCTCACAACAAATGAATCTAGCTATCTTTGATTGGTACTCTGAGGAACTATTTCTTGAATATACCCTAGGGTCTTATACACAAGTTTTGCAGCTAGAAACTCGGTGACCACGCTTCCAGGGATGGGCGCGACTTCAACCACATCGAAGCCGATTACATTGGACGAGGAACAGACCTCTCGGGCTATTTCCTGAACGTCTCTGAAGCTTAAACCATCAGGCTCGGGGGTGGAGACGCCTGGCGCCTCTGAAGGATCAAGGACATCCACGTCGATGCTCAGATAAACCTTCTTTCCCTCGATGAGACGTCGAATGTCTGGTAACACGTTTCTGAGGGTTCTCCTTCGGATTTCCTCGCGGTAGAAAACCGGTAGATTCTTCTCTTGAATGAACTGAAATTCCTCGAAGCTCATCGAGCGGACGCCTACCTCAATCACCCTTTTCCCTTGATCCAGTATCCGCCTCATTGTGCTTGCATGGCAGAACGCGTCTCCTAGATAACTGTCTCGAAGGTCCGAATGGGCGTCTAAATCCACGACGACCACGTCTCGTGGAAGGGACTTAATCGCTCCCACCGTTATAGTGTGCTCTCCCCCTATCACGACTGGAGTTTTTCCCCTTTGAATAACATCCTTCGTGACGCGGTCGATCTCATCCAAGGTCTCCAAGACATTTCCTCTAACGGGCTCCACTTCGTTTAAGGTAAACACGCCCTTCTTGTATGGCTCGTTTTTCAACTCAAGATCGAAGAGCTCGACGTTCCGTGAAGCATCAAGAATGCTGTGAGGCCCATTTCTGCTTCCAGGCCTATAACTCACTGTCGAGTCGTAGGGAACTGGAATGATTATGAACTTAGCCTCTTCAAAGCCCGTTTCGAAGCTGTCTAAACCTAGAAAATTCCATGATGAAGGACTGTGCAATCTTCGCTCTCACCACGCTACTACGGTTTATCAAGATGCGAAAAGCTCTTTATAGTTTCCGAAAATAGTGAATTATTAATAGATTGTGACTCGCCTAGCATCGTACACAACCAAACTATTAGCCAGTCTTCTATAGCTCGTAGATGACGCGGGGTGCTGACTGCCCATCAAGAACACCACCCTGACAGGACGATCAAGTCGTTAACTGAGGCATCGCTTTCACCCCAGACGTAAGACTTAAATACTAGTTTTATCGGTCTTTGGGAAGACCAGAGTCTGCGCTGTCTTAGTGCTTAGTGAACGTGGATTCTTCTGAAAAAAACTTGAGTTCGTGATTCTGGTAAGACGATCTAACTAGGAGAAGAATGATTGTCTAAAAAAAGCATTAAGCAGGTTTCCTTAAGCACCAGCAGCTGCCCCGAGTGTGGAAGCAGCAATCTCGTCGAAGACTATGCCATGGGAGAGGTTATCTGCAGCGATTGTGGACTGGTTATTCGCGAGAATGTTGTCGATGAAGGCCCGGAATGGAGGGCTTTCACGCGAGAAGAAAAGCAGATGAGAAGCCGCGTGGGCACTCCCAGCTCCCTTTCTGTTCACGATAAGGGATTGTCCACAGTAATCGACAAAGTGAATAAAGATGCCTTCGGAAGACAGCTTCCCGCATCCACGCGACTACAGATGCTACGGCTCCGAAAATGGCAGATTCGGGCGCGGGTTCACTCATCGATTGACCGCAATCTCTCTCAAGCCATGGCAGAGCTTGACCGCCTAACCGATAAAATACGGGTGCCTCCCTCCATAAAAGAGCAAGCTGCCTTGATCTACCGCCGAGCGTTAGACAAGGGACTGGTGAGAGGTCGTTCAATTCTAGCCATAGCCGCGGCCTCCCTCTACGCCTCTTGCAGGTTCACACAGACTCCACGTACATTAAAAGAAGTGTCCAGAGCGAGTTACGTTAAGAGGAAAGACATAGCCCGATGTTACCGCCTTCTCATACGGGAACTGGACTTGAGGATGCCGGTAGCGAACCCGGTCAACTCCATCCCGAAGATCGCTTCAAAAATAGCTATCAATGAAAAGACGCAGCAGACGGCCATCAAACTGCTTCATAATGCTGAGGAAAAAAAGATTATTGCTGGGAAGGACCCTCAGGGCATGGCTGCCGCAGCGATCTACATCGCCTGCGTAATTGAAGGCGAGAAAAAGACGCAAAAGGAGATTGCCCAGGCGGCAGGCGTCACCGAGGTCACCGTGAGAAATCGATATAAGGGCCTCAGAAGCTCCTTCAACTTAGAGATCTAGTCGCTTTAATCGTTTATAGTGACTTCTATGTTATGGGGCTAAGGGAGTACGTTGGTTCAAGCGTGAAAGGGTCAGGTGATTTCGATGTTTTCGCTTGGAAAACCAAGGTCCGTCAGAAGCTCTCGAGCCCTCCTTCGGTGATCGCCTTGGAGTATTATTTGGTTCCCCTTTAATGCTCCTCCGCAAGCGCACTTCGTTTTTAAGGTCTGTGTTATTCGCCTCATGTTGAAGTTCTTAACGTCGACGCCCTCAATAATGGTGACAGGACGCCTCCATTTCCGGAATTCCCGGTAAACCCTGATTCTCTGTTGTTCCTTACTGATTGTGTCACAGACACAGATGTCCTTTGGAAGCCCACACGTCGAACAAATCTCAACCATATATCTTCTCAAATGCTCCTGGATTACGCCGATTTTTTTTACTTGTTAAGACTCTTCTAACATCTTTATCTTATTAGTTTTTTGTTTTAGAAGGGCTTAACCCATGACCAAAGACTAAAAAAGCAGGTGTTACGTAAGATAACTCGGAGATTGGTGGAAGTTGAAAAAAAGTCTGATGGAGATTTTAGCTTGCCCCATCTGTAAACATCATCCCTTAGAGTTACAGGTCTTTAAGGAAGAAGACGAGGTGGTTGAAGGATTAATCGTTTGTGCAACGTGTAACCGATGGTATCCCATCATCGAGGAAATCCCCTTCATGCTCCCTGATGAACTTCGAGACGGTAAAGACGATTTACCCTTCTTGAGGAAGTGGAAGGATAAATTTCCTGAAGAGATATTAATAAAGGGAAAACCCTTCAACAAAGAATCCATATAGTGAAGACATATTTTTTTAAGGTGAAGAGTTCGAGTCAACCCCCCCTTCAGCCTCCACCTCTTTTATTGTTGGAGTTGGCAAGCAGTTAATTGTTATGAGACTGAGTGGAACCCCTGAATAATTAACTGTTACGAGGCTGGAGTCCATCTCCGTGAATTACGCGTTTTCTATCCAAGATGGAAGACCGAGGTCACCCCTACCTTATAACTGGTGGGACGACGTCTTCGATCCATCAATAATAAGTTAGACACTACTGATGAAGAGATACCTGAATATGATAAAAAGGAGAAACCAGCTCTTCACTAGTACGTATCTGCGCGTTTAATACACTCGGTTGAGTAGCTAATTGGCTGTGATACGATTCAGTTTAACGGACATTAGCTGGCTAGCGTAACGTCGTTGGAGAAGGTCGTAGACCTCGTAAAGCCGACGCGATCGTGAAGGCAAAAAAAAGTCGGGACCCGGGGTGTACATCCGTCGATAGGAAAGTTATGTACGGAAAATTGTGTGAATACAAAGGGTTGATGGCTGCGCAGTCGGCTTGCGACTACTTAGGGGCTTCCTTGTCCCTTATTTTTTCGCTGACTTCCTTTACGAAAGCTTTGACGTTTTCTTCTTTCCCGTGGATTAGGAGGTACCCATCCTCTTGCATAGCACTGGTCAGCTCCAACTGTTCCAACAACATGTCGACCTCTTCAGGGTCGATCAAGTCAGATATTTTAAATCTAATCCAATGCGCGCCTTTAGGTACACCTGTAACGAAGGTCGACGGAACTTTCACGGTCTCTCGAAGTCCCCTCAATCGCGCCTCATGGAGTCGCTTTACACAGTCGTCACTGTACTCCTTACCTACGTCTGATTGCGCAAGATAAATTAGGTTTGCTTCAACCTTTTCTAGGTACCTCTCAATCTCAGTGGCGACTTCAAGAGCCGTTGGATCGGTCCTATATATTTTGATGAGGGTTTGAGCAGACTTTAAGTCGTCCACAAGCTCAGGAAGAACAGTGACTTGTTTCTTCTTTAATTCAATTATTAGCTCTTCTAGAGCTTTCCACAAGTACTCGTAGTCCATTGGATAATACCTCCATCATGTGGTTGAAACGGGGGATTTAGCTTCTCCTTAACGACTCAAGAAGTGGCGTTGGCTTCACACGCAAATCCTGCAGCGCAAGTTCCTCGGGGGGAATGCCCATTGCGAGTCCCAACAGCTGAGGATAATGTAACACCGGTAGCTTATAAGCTTCCGAAAACATTCGCTCAGCTCGGGTCTGGTTCGCGTCGAGGACTTGATGACATGACGGACAAATCGTGACCATGATGTCAGCTCCAGCTTTCTTCGCGTTTCTCAGCTTTTCTCGAGCAAGATATAAGGGTATTTGGCTGTCAATGGCCCCCTCCACGAAGCCACAGCATTGAAATTCATCTACGTATCTTACGCTCTTAGCCCCCGTCACCTCGATGAGGTCGTTGAGGATGGAGGGGTCTTCCGGATTATTTACTTCCATGAACTCGGAGGGTCGGAAGAGGTGGCATCCAGTATACCCTGCAACAGTGAGAAAAGTCAAGGGTTTGGTGATATGCTCCTTCAAGGCGTCTAAGCCCATCTCGGAGAGGACTTGGGCCATGTGTCTGACGTTTATCGTGCCTTGGAACTCCTTACCCAGGCTCTTCAACTGGGCATTAACCTGCGCTTTGAGGTCTCGATCCTGCTTGAGCATCTTATTGACTTTCATGAGGGCGCCGGTGCATCCGTTACACAACGTGAATACGTCTAGTTCCATCTCCTCAGCTATACAGAGGTTTCTTGCAGCCAGAAGAATCATCATCTCGTGGTTCACGGGGTCCACGGGTAGGCCACAGCAATTTGCGTCGGGCATATCATGGAGCACAATGCCAAGTTCTTTGGTAACTCGTCGCGCCGAGACTTCGTAACTCATTTCCCTGTAGGGAATAATACAACCTAAATAAAGGGCGTATTCCCTGTTAACCACTTTTCTTCGCCTCCGACTCAACATATTTTGAAAGGTCCATCAGCTCAGCAAGCCTCTTCAAGTCTTCAAGCTTCGTCTTTGGTAGCGAGGGGAGACCAAGAGCCTCCCTGCGTGAGATTCGAGACTTCGGAATAGAATATACGGATCCCGTGTTAAGAATATTCTCAAGGAATTTCCTCGAAAAGTCGGGGATGTATCCCTCCTCAACCGCCATATTCTTTAAGGCACGCATCACGTCAGCGACCTTGACCCCTTGGGGACAGCGTTCAGTGCAGGAATAACAATTCACACACAGCCAAACGGAATCGCTGTAAACAACGTTCCTGATTCCCAGCTTCGCCAAGTGTATAATCTTATTCGGCCTGAAAACGTCTGTAAACCGAGCGACTGGACAGGTGGCGGTGCATGTTCCACATTGGTAGCAGAGTTTGAATGTCTCTCCTCCTGGAACCTGTAGGAGCTTGTGCTTGAAGTGGGGGTCTACCCGACGGTACATCTCCTTCACGGTTTTCTGTATTTCCATCCTCTTCAGCCACCTCTCGGCGTGCTTTGTTTGGGTAGCAGTCCTTTTCGCGCTAACATTCGCTCGATAATGGGCTTGAGTTTATCGTTCTCACTTTGAATCGTGTCCAGGCCCAAGTCCTCCATCTGCTGGGTCATCTCTCTCATGGTGTTGGCGAAGATTGAGCCCTCCGCCGCGGAGACATACGAGACCCGGAGTCGTTCTGCGCTCATCCCCAGTTTCGTCAACATGCCGTGAAGGGCCTCCATTCGGGTCTTCATCTTGTAGTTCCCTGAGATGTAGTGGCAGTCATATGGTAAGTGGCATGCGCCTATGAAGACCATTCCAGCACCAAGCCTGAGGGCTTCGAGTACGAAGTCCCTGTCCACCCGTCCCGAACACATCACGCGGATGACGCGTATGGGCGTTGGATACTCGAAGCGGCTCGTACCTGCGAGGTCAGCGCCGGCGTAGCAGCACCAGTTACAGAGGAAGCCCATAATCTTGTGCTCCGGATCCTCTTCCAACGCGCTTCTGATCTGCGCGAAGATCTGTTCATCCGTGAAATGCATTTGGGTTATGGCGTCGGTCGGGCACTCGGCGACACAGGTGCCGCAGCCGTGGCACAGAGCGGGATTTATCGTAGCGGCTTCGCCCTCCGGAGCGATGGGTGCACCGTAGGGGCATGATCTGACACATAGCCCACAGGTCGATTTGACGTTCCTGCATTTTGAGGGGTCGATGACAGCGACGATGGGCTCGATTTCCACCTGTTTCTTGGAGAGGATTGTCGCTGCTCTCCCAGCTGTTCCGCTTCCTTGGGATACACTGTAGGGGATGTCTTTCAGGCCTTGACACGCGCCCGCCAGAAATATTCCGTCGACGGGTGTGTCGATGGGTTTGAGCTTGGGATGGCTCTCCAAGAAGAAGCCGTCAGTTCCTCGGGTGATGTGAAGTATGTTCGCCAGTTCATCGGTTCCCTCTCTTGGCACCCCAGCGGTGCTCAGGACGACCAAATCGGCTTCAACCTCAATTGGCTCGCCCAAGATCGTATCGTCCGCTCGGATGATCAGGTTGTTCGTCTCTTTATCCTCGACAATTTCTGATGGGCGTCCGCGAATAAAGGTGATTCCCATTTCACGCGCCCGTCGGTAGAACTCTTCGAAGCCCTTGAAGGGGGTCCGCATATCCATGTAGAGTATATAAATTTCGGTGTCCGGCTCATGCTCTTTTATCAGTATCGCCTCTTTGATGGCATACATACAGCAGAAGCCCGTGCAGTACTCGTATCGATTGATGTCTCGGGAGCCCACGCATTGTATGAAGGCAACGGAGTGGGGGTGTTTGCCATCTGAGGCGCGAATGACCTCACCTCCAGTGGGTCCAGCTGCATTGATTAACCGCTCCAATTCCAAGGCGGTAATTACATTGGAATACTTTCCGTAGCCATATCGTGGGTCGTCATAGGGATAGTAGATATCGCAGCCCGTGGCGACCGTTATCGTTCCCACTTCGACTTCCACCTCTTCTGGCTGCTGCTCGAAGTCTATGGCGTTTCTGGCGCCACACACATCAACGCACTTGTAGCACTCGATGCAGTGATCTTTATTAATGGTAAACACTAACGGAACAGCCTGGGGAAAGGGCACCGATATGGATCGTCTGGTCCCCAAGCTCATTTCCCACTCGTTTGGGTATTCAACAGGGCAGATGTCCGCGCATTCTCCACAGCCCGTACAGTTTTTCGCAATAACGTACCTCGGGTTCCGACGAATCCTCACCTTAAAGTTACCAATGTAGCCATCGACCTGTACGACATCAGCGAAGGAAAGTATTTCGATGTTTGGGTTTCGGGAGACTTCTACCATTTTCGGGCCTTCAATACAGATGGAGCAGTCCAAAGTCGGAAAAGTCTTATCCAACTGGGCCATATGGCCGCCAATGCTCTCATCCCGCTCAACCAAGTAGACTTTGTAACCCATGTTGGCCAGGTCCAGAGCCGCATTGATACCGGCTATCCCACCACCGATGATCAGCGCCCTATTCGTAACGGGAACCATAAACTTGGTTAAAGGCTGCAATAGCCTCGCCTTGGCAGCGGCCATCTTGATAATTTCCTTGGCCTTTTCCGTAGCTTTTTCCTGCTCATGCGGATGGCACCAGGAACACATTTCCCGGATGTTGGCCATCTCGAACAGGAAGGGGTTTAAACCAGCCTCTTCCACGGTCGTTCTAAACGTCGGTTCATGCATTCGTGGAGAACATGCGGAAACGATCACGCGATTCAAGTCATATTCGACAATTCCTTTTCGAATCTCCTCCTGTCCGGGGTCAGCACAGGTGTATCGGTTCTCCTTGACGTAGACGACGTCGGGCAAGGTTTGTGAGTACTTCACTAGCTCTCCGATGTCTAAGACACCTGCGATGTTCAGACCACAATGGCAGATAAAAACGCCGATTCTCGGCTTCTCATATATTGATTCGGTTTCAGACATGTCTATTCGCCTTTAGGTGATTTTAACTTCTTAATGGCATCTCGTGCCTTAGCCGTCCGCTTGGCCTTAATCTCTCTCTTCAGGCCTGAGGTGGACGTTAAACTTTCGAGGGCCTTATTCCATGCACCAGACTTTATCGGGGTATGACGGACAGCTGTCCTACTTAGCTCCAAGGCCTCAGGTCGGGGACAGACATTTACACACGCACCGCAGTAAATGCAGAACATGTCATTCACGTAGACCTTGCCGTCCTCTCCAAGGTAGAGTGCGTTGACAGGACATACATCTAAGCAGTCTTGGCAGCCTTCAGGACAGAGGTCTTGCTTTATCCTTATCGCGCCTTCAAAGAACTTCGTGACGCGGATGACTTTAGCTGGGCACTCGGCTTCGCATACCCGACAGGCAGCACAAAGCTCCTTCTCGACATCCACGACCGTCTTCTGGGAGGTTACAGGGAGCCCCTTCTCCTGTCTTGCCTCCATCTCTTTAGGCGATAAAGGTTCAAACTTCACGGACACTATACCCAAAGGGCATACCTCCTCGCACACTTTGCAGTCTGGATCGCATCTTTCGCTGTCGATCTGGATGTCCCGTATCAAGAGAGGATATGCTTCCTTTTCGACGGTGGGCATCGTTTCCTCGCCGTCAACGGTCACTTTTATCGCCCCGAAGGGACAGGTAACGGCGCAGATGGCGTGGTAATCACATTTATTCGCATCTATGTCCACGAGGGGGGGTTGCGCTTTTCCGTCTGGCCCTTTTGGAACGGGTTTGAGGACGATAGCTTCTCGTGGGCACACGAGCATACAGACAACGCATCCTTTACAGAGCTGTCTATCAAGAGTGAGACCGAAGCGCTTGGCATACAGCCTTTGACTAATGCTAAGTGCGTCTTCATCTTCTTCTTTATAACGTTTTATTGGCAATGGCTTCCCTCTACCAAAGATTATTAAATTTCAACCTATTATAGAAACCTATGTTTTTAGATACACGTCCTTTATATCTTAATATACTTTTTCAAAATGTTTTTTTTGATTATCTCTGAAATAGAGTAAAGAAAAGGTGTGTGCTTCATCCCCTTAGAAACATATAATACATAAGCTACTTCCTGAATAAATCTTGAACGTTCACCACTGGTACGAGGGAGTGCGTGTGAAGGTAACAGTTCAATATCTTGGACAAGTACGCGCTGTGCTAAACAAGGGGAGAGAGGAAGTAGACGTCTCCCCAAAGACAACGGTCTTCACCCTTTTAAAACAACTTACCGAAAGGTACGGAGAAGCGTTCGAAGGAGAAGTCTTTGAAGAAGAGGGAAAAGCGGTCAGAGAGGGACTCATCGTGACCGTGAATGGAAAAGCCATCGGACAGCTCCAAGGTACAAAAACCAGGCTAAACGTGAAGGACGTAGTCACACTACTTCCCCTGTTCGCCGGTGGCGGATAAGGATAAAAATATAAGGAATGACACCGATACAAAGAAATCGATTACTTGAAAGGTGAAGAAATCATTGTACACATATACAGGAAAAATATTGCATGTCGATTTAACTAGCGGCAGAGTGAAGACAGAACCCTTCGACGAAGACTTCGCCAAAGC
>JAOZHB010000049.1 GCA_026015035.1 Candidatus Bathyarchaeota archaeon
GCGTGCCAAGGCGGTTGGACTCGTGATTGTGGAGCACAGTTATGTAAGGCTTGACGGGAAATTGAGTGAAAAACAGCTCGGGATATACGATGACCAATTGATTGATGGTCTTGAACAACTTGTCAGCAGCGTCCACGCCACGGGCACCCCCATTGTCATCCAAATTAACCACGCAGGAAGTAGAACCAGCAAGGAAGCCATGGGGTTCCAGCCTGTGGCTCCTTCAGCAACCGAAAACGCGAGGGAGCTTCAAGTGGAAGAACTCGTGAGCGTAGCTGACGCCTTTGTGTCGGCAGCGGATAGGGCGATGAAGGCCGGGTTTGACGGCGTGGAAGTGCATGGCGCCCACAGTTTCCTCCTTAACCAGTTCTATTCACCCCTCACCAATAAACGAACGGATCGGTATGGAGGCTCTCTTGAACACAGGAGTCGATTCCCCCTCGAAGTCGTTGAACGGGTGAGGGAGACGATTGGTGGACGGCTGCTGTTGTACCGTTTAGGCGCAGTCGACTTGGATCCCGCTGGCACGCAACTCGAGGACTCAGCAGCTTTTTCCATGAAGCTCAAGCAAGCGTCTTTGGACATCCTTGATGTATCGGGTGGCCTGTGCGGTAGTCGTCCCCCGCAACTGCAAAACACACCCGGCTTTTTTGTTCCCCAAGCCAAACACATTAAGGAAGTCGTCGATATTCCCGTCATTGGCGTCGGTGGAATTCGGGATCTGCGATACGCGAGCCGCCTCATCGAGGAAGGAGCCGTCGACTTGATAGCGGTAGGCACACCCATCTTGCGAGACCCGGACTGGGCGAGTACGGCCCTTGAAACGTTAAAAACAGGTTAAGAGCTCCCTAGGCAAAAAGATGAGGTTATCCGCCCGTTTACAACCGATGTCTCAACCTTTTTCATGCGTGTCCAAGGAAGACACGTGAGAAAGCAGGTGAATGGGCTGAGAGTACCGGACGACGAGGCTTAACCCTTGGTTTTAAACCCAACGAAAAAATAGGGGGGTGTGGTCGCCGCATAGAGACTCAGGGTAGCTCAGGATGTGGCACCAACTTGAGCCAGAGAAGGCCTTCTCCAGATCACGGAGCGCTATAGGGGTTCCCGGTCGATTTTGAAGATGACGGGTCGACCGTCATCGGGGCATTGAAGCGTTTCTTTGCGGTTGATCCAATCCTCCTTCGGTGTTTCCCTGCTGAGGGCGGTTATGTAAGGGAAGACCGCGGAAAGGGCGAAGAGGCAAAGTCGGTTGCTCTCGTCTTTCACGATCTCGGCGCCTTCAAAGGTTATCTTGTCCCCAACCGTATAGTATTGGCAGGGCCGGTCCCCCCTGGTTTCTTTCACCGTCAGGATTACACGATACGACATTTTCGGTACCATACAATCACCTTTACAGTTCCTATTTTAAGGTTTCAGTATCCTAGGGGGACTCGTTATGCAGATGGTTCGCTCATCGGAGGAGGGAATGGTTGTGAATGCCCCGGGGGGGGTGTGCTGGTAGCTGTTTCAAAGGGAGGGTGTGGTGTTTTCACGAGTCGTCGAGGAAAGGGGGACGTGGCGGGGTTACAGCAGTTCTAGGGCGTGGGTGGGACAGGCGTCGATGCATAAGCCGCAGGCAACGCATTTATCCTCGTCGAAGGTAACCGTGTAATCCTCTTCGAATCGTATGACGCTGACGGGGCAGAGGGAGTAACAGGCTCCGCAGTGGATGCATTTGTCTCCATCGATGGCTAGGCGTTTTTCAACGATTACCGTTACACCCCGTTTTTGAAAGGCTTTCACCACCTCGTCAAAGCGGTCTTGAGGGATTTCAACAAGGATCTCCCCGCCCGCTGGTTTCACGTCAGCCCGGAGAATATTGATAGGGAGGGCTTGTTCCAGAATGACTTGGGCGGTTATGGGTTGGCTGGTCTGTTCCTCGTCAAATTTCAGTAGAGCTCTCATCTCATCTTCATCCTCCTATGAGCTTGGACAGGTTTTCGGCGGTAAGTATGCCCAGAACCCGCTTCCGCTCATCAATGACGGGGAGCGCGGAAATGTTGTGTTGGGCCATCCGTCGAGACGCGCCGTCTATGGGCTCGGTGGGCACAGCGGTAATCACGCGTCGGGTGACGATTTCCGTGAGCTTCTTGCAGCCGTTTGCGATGGCCCTGGTGATGTCCCAGGAGGTGACGATGCCTTCAAGGCGTCCCTCCTCATCCACGACGACGATGTGATTGACGGAATGATGGATAATGCGTTCTGCAACGCTCTCGATCGAGTCCTCGCGTCGACACGTGACAGCGGGTCTGATGAGGGCCTCGACCAAGGTTACTTCCCGCGTCTGCCGCATGGGCCGCACCACCGTGTCTCGTGGGAGGGTTTCGACGGGAGCGGTTAAAAAGAAGGCGGCGTCCGAAATCTCCTTCTTCAGGACCTCGGATATGGCCTTTGCCTTCTTCAAGCTGGATAATGGACTGACTTTGACTTCGCGGTCCTTGACCACGATTTTCCCCGACTTGAGTTCGCGGTAATTGACCTTTCGCAGGGTGGGGCGGTCTCGCCGGGGAACCCCATAATCGACCACGTCGGTCACGATCTCCTCATCCCGCACCGCTGTCTTCTCGGCTAGGCCCTCATTCAAGATCGGGATGGGGATGCCGATGCCCACGTAGAGGGTGGTCCCATAATTGGTGAAGGCGACGCCACGCACGTATTCACTGCTCATCTTCTTCCCGTCACCCTTCACCATCAACGTTCCAAAACCGGCTCCGGGATTGTGTTGCGTTCCCTCACCGATCACGTAGCCCTGAGCGCCGCCGAGGAAGATGCGGGTTCCGACCCCTATCGTCTCGTAGTCGGGGTCGTTGCACAGGGGGTTCCAACTCCCTGCACCCGAGAAGGAGGCGTTTCCATAGTGGGGCAGAAGCTTCCCCATGTAGGTGTAGATGGCTTCGTCCCTGCCATTCGTGGCACAATCATAGCGCTGATAACAGTTTCTGAAGTTCAGCAGATAGAACTGATTTAAATCGTCCTTGGTGAGGGTGGTTTCAAGTCGTGTGCGGGGATAGCAGTCGGTGCCGTGGGAGATGGCGCGGAGCTCGACGCTCTTGCCTCGGATCAGATCCTCGATGACATGGCCGCCCCCGTACTCGAAGGGCTGGGTCTCAGACGTCATGGTCGCTCCAATGTACAGGTCCACCGCGGCGCCTGGATGACACACCTCCACACCGTTTATCCACGCCTTCTGTATCTTGATGGGGGGATCGGCGTGGCCGAGGTTGATGATGGCTCCGGAGGAGCACATGGCCCCGAAGGTCCCCGTCGTGACCACATCGACTTCCTCTGCGGCTACTTTCACGCCCTTGGACTCCACCAGCCGGTTCATCTCCTCGGTGGTCAGGACCACAGCGTCGCCGCTCTCGATTTTTCTGTTGATCTCTTCAACCGTTCGAAGCTGCTCATGCGACATCAAACATCACCTGAAGATTTACTATCTGGTCTCTCAACCACTTAATATATAAATATATGTATGAATGAGAGACATAATATTACTACTATGAATAATACTGTGACGCTTAGCCAGACGCAGATGCATGTAGACCGGTTCGTCCCATGTCAGCGACGCGGGCGTTACCTCAGTTTTATCACGTTCGTATATGCGAGGGAACCGATAATCGCGAGAACGATTAAAAGCGCACCCAAGACTACGATTGGATTCACTACGTCATAGAACAGAGAAGCAGCGGCGATTGCCAAGTAGATCAGACCCCAAAAATATCGATTAGCTTCCCTGCTCACAGCAGCATAAATCAACGTATACCCTCCAAAGGGGCCTGAAAGCCACGCAATCAAAGTAAAGGGGTTAAAGACAAGGAATCCACCACCAAACACTATCGCTGCGACACCTAACGAAAGCATAAGAACAATAACCGCACCCACATTGTAGCTGAAGACCTTGCTCATTAAACCACCAACTAGCCTCTACCATTACATGAGACTGCACTCGCCTATATTTTTTTTCTGAAGACCACGAGAAAAACATCCCATCACCCAGAAAAGCCGTCTTCCGACGGCACCCTTCTTTCTGTACCCCAGTGATCCCTATGGCTGGCGAGTGACTAGACGTGACAGAACAAGCGGTTCAAGGACGAGTGGAAGGCATCCATGTGTCCAGAAGTCGGTAAGGCTGCTCCCACACGCTTTACCTTTAAAGCGGACGACTACGTAGCTTTGATAGCCGTTCTCACTCTGGAGCGAAGGGATATGCAGCGAGATCGTGTGTTTGCCCTCATGGAGGCTTGCTTCGTGACCTTTCTCTGGTCGTCCTCATACATCCTAGTTAAGATTGGGCTGACCCAGCTCTCGCCACTGATCCTGGTATCGCTGCGATACATCGCTGGGTCCGTCGTTCTCGTCACCCTCGCCGTGCTGCGAGGTGAAATCCCCCCACTCAAAGACTTAGGAACAATTCTGAAGCTCTCTGTCCTCGGGTTTTCAGGCTACACGATGGCCCAAGGCCTGCAATGCCTTGGGCTTTTCTATCTACCAGCCGTCTCGGTAACCTTCATCCTCAACTTCACCCCTATCATCGTTCTGATCCTTGGGGGACTGTTCCTCCAAGAGTATCCCACTCGGCTTCAAGTAGCCGGGATAACGTTGGTCATGGCTGGGGCGTATCTCTTCTTTCAGGATCCCTTCTCGGAAGTCAGTCTCACTGGAGTCGCAATTACCTTGCTGTCGGGCTTTGGTTGGGCTGCCTACCTCGTTTTAAGCCGACGGCTATTCATAAAAACGAAGGCCAGTCTATTAGGTTCGACGGCGTTCTCCATGGGCTTCGGCACTGTGTTGATGGCTGTCGGAGCCTACGCCTTTGAAGGACTTCCTGTGGTTTCACCATCGAGTTGGGGTATTATCCTCTGGCTTGGCGTCACCAACACCGCCCTCGCCTTCTTCCTGTGGAACCACGCGCTGCAGAAGCTAGAGGCGTTCGAGATCTCCATCCTCCAAAACACCATGTTAGTACAAATTTCGTTGCTTTCCTGGGTGTTTCTTGGTGAGCCGCTGACACCTAGGAAGGGGCTGTCCATGCTGCTTGTCTTCGCCGGTGTTCTACTGGTTCAGCTGAAGAAGCTCAAATGAGATGTTGTGTCATACTGGTTGTTGAACGAAGACCCTTCAAATCGATACGGCCTAGAAGGACACGCCTAGCTAACTCAGAACGTCAGGGTAAAAGGATCTCCCATCGAGTTCGTTAGTTGAAGCAAAAGAATCCGCCAAACGAAACACAAGTTATCTTTCCTCGTGATCGAGTAGCCAGTCCGCGATCGTGATTCTGTTGGTGTTATAGTATTTCTCACTCGTTACGACGCCCCGTCGAATCAGCCTGACCAGAATCCGGTGGGTCTTCACTCTCGAAAACCCCGTCTCCCACGAGAGCTCCTTCTGCAACAAGGAACCCCCTGCCTTGACCAGCGCGTCAACCACCTGTCGCTCATCCGATTCCAAGAGCCGTCGAGCCACATCGATCGGTGCTTCATGCGACGCCAAAGGAGCCTCCAAAGTGACATCCGTGTCCTCACCGTCCAGATCCTCGACCTCACCCTCCTCAGCAGCCGTCTTCACCACTATGTCCTCCATTTTCTCAGAAACCTCAACCTTGTTCAGCGTAGGGAGAAAGAAACGATATAGCAAGAAGATGACCAGTAGAACAGGCACCAGCAGTAAGATCCAGAAATAGCGTTGAACCAACGCTAAGCCGCCGTTCGGTCCGTGTTGAAACACCTGTAAAGCGAGTAGCATGCTCATGGTGAACCGCCTCAAACCGTAAGTGGAATACTAGGGGACTCTGCGGCTAAAATAGATTGTTACATTTTTTGAAATCGATGTTACATGGAATATCCAAATCCTGTTTCGACCCCTTTTGTTCCATGATAGACGGGAAGGAGGTGACAAACGTGAACATCAAGACTAAGGGCATCATCCTAACCTTACTCGTAATCGGGACCCTCGTAACGGCAGTAGCGACGACGCAGGTTGATGCGTATGCCAACGAAACAGCCTTGCAAGAGCAGAACCGACATCAACGCCAATACAGCCATCGGTTAACCATACAAGAATGTGCCTGTCAGACTACGGGTGACGGCAATGAACATAGTGGGGATGGTGAGAATCTGGAGTGGCAGCATCAAACCCGGATGAGGAACACAAACCAAACGAGTCCGCAGACTCAACTACGAGAAAGGGCGAATCACGGCGGAGAATAAAGCCACCGCTTAACTGAGAGCCGAATCACCCCCACGTTCCCCCTTTTTTTCAAAGGACAACTTGTCGGACAACGATACGCGGAGTCCAGAGCATCCACATGTATGTTCTAAGCAGATGAGTGCGAGATCTGTATTGGAGATTCATAACAATCTTTTCCAAAGGAAATGAAGGCTTGTGACGACTTATGATGCATAATAAGGAAGGCGTTACACGTTGTGAAACAGGGGTTACGCCAAGAACTCATATCGTGTTTCATCCCCTGTTTCACTCAAACAGTGAGGAGGTGAAGAACGTATGATGAAAAAGAGCGTAACAAGGCTCAGTTTCTTAATGGTCATCACTCTGGTTCTGGCGTTTTCGATGACACCCATAACGCTAATCCAGGCCGTTAAAGGCCAAGCACCGGGCCAAATGGGCGTTCCAGGCATGCCAGACAACGCGTTGCAGTTCAATCGAACCGACTTAACACCGGTATGCCACCGGGAGCAAATAACTGCTAACACGATGCATGCCTTCGCCTTCAAAAACGTCACCTTGCTGATGAACTGCAGTCGCAACACCGAGATGAATATCACTATTGATCCCAGAGTTAGGACGCGGTACCTCGCCCTCGTCATTGAGCAGAATCAGTCAGCGCGTCTCACCATGAACGTCTCCGTCTCGCCACCACCGGGCGTGATGACGTTGCTCCGTACCCTGAACTTCTACTGGGGCATCGAGCCCAACGCGACACTCCAATTACACGCGCAGTTACGACTGCACATAAACGGAACCGCCTTGAACGCGGAGCTGAACAGAGTCGTTAACGCGTCAAGGCTGAGGTGGATGTACTGGAACCGAAGCGGAGAAGAATGGGTGCCCGTCGAAAGCTACCTCAACGACGACGGTTACCTCGTCTGCGAAACCACCCACTTCTCCACGTGGACCGTCGCGGAACTCATTCCCCTACAGGTTACCGGAAGCCTCTCCAAAACGGATCCGACTGTGGGAGAAGCGGTCACCGTCTCAGCGACAGTAAAGGACGAGGAGGGCGTCCTGATTGAAGATGCCTCCATTGAAGCCCAAGTGGGCAGCACCACGATCCAGTTAACAGACAACGGCGGCGGCAACTACCAAGGAAGTCTTGACATGTCAACCCTTAAGGAAGGGATCTACGACGTCGAAGTCTCAGCTGCGAAAGTAGGGTATCTGATGGCTGAAGCCCATTTGACATTGAATGTCCAAACAGCAACACAATGGATAACCTACGCAGCAATCGGCCTCGTTGTCGGATTGATTGCGATGGCAACAGTAATACTGCTGAGGAAACGATAAATAAAGCCAAACGAACCCATACATTATACCCAAGTCATCCCACATCTTTTTTCTTTTTTCTGCTACAATCCATCTAGCCCGGTCTCTTTGGCCGATTCGCTAGCTAGCTTTCGGTTTCAGGCCTACTTGCGAGTACTGTGACTGCAGGTGTTTCTCAAGAACGCTACGCGCTTAAGTTGAATATTGTTACCACGTTCCGAATTAACTAACTTTGTTGAGAAGCATGTAAGCAGCAACCACAGACATATTGCTTCTCCACTCGATTTCTTTTTTAGGGTTTAGATTGAAGACCGGATTTCTGGATAGCTTGGACTAAGAGGTAGCCAAGAATGTTCATGGAGATGATGGAACCCAGTAAGACGCTTACGAAGCCCGCTTCAAGAGGAACCTCAAACAGCACCGCCAAATAGAAGCCGACAATGCTGGAGATAATGAGGTTCTGTGCCACCGTCGCGAGGAACTGAGAGCCAGCGAAACGCATCGAGCCAATTCTCCAGCCGACGTATGCAGCAAGAAAGTTGGCGATGGAGCCCCCCACGATGTCTACGGGGCCCAGCCCACCGTACACGTTCGCGACGACGTTCCCCAACGTCACGCCCCACACTGCGGGCATGCCGAAGAGGATGGAGAGGGGGATCAAAGCGTCTGCGACCCGTACCTGAAACAGGAAAAAGCTGATGGGTGCGAGAAGAATGACGCCGATGGCGTATAAGGCTGTGATGATGGATCCTACTGCGAGTTTTCTGGTTTCCAAGTCGATACCTCCCAACCGGGGTTTCTATAGCGGAACGGGGGGAGGTCCCACCACCCGCTCAGTAAAGCCTTTTCAAACGCCCACAAATAAAGCTTTTTCGTCGTCACCTCATCGTGTGAAGTGAGTCCACGGCTAGCTAGCACACGCTAAGCTTATAAGTGAACTCAATAGTTGTGCGGTTACGTTTTGCGAGTGGATTTCTATGGCTAATGATCCAACTCTTCTCAGTATCTCTGAAGCGTCTAAACAGATAGAAGCCGGAGATCTTTCACCCGTTGATCTCGTGGAATTACAATTAAATAAGATCGAGCAGCTTGATGGAAAACTGAACGCCTTCGTCACCGTGTCTCCAGAATTAGCAAAAAAAGCTGCAGAAGAAGCAGAAGCGGAAATTCGAGCAGGAAAATACCGAAGTCCCTTACATGGAATCCCAATCGGGATTAAAGATATCATTGATACTAAAGGGATCGTTACCACAATTGGTTCAAGTATTTTTAAAGACAATAT
>JAOZHB010000146.1 GCA_026015035.1 Candidatus Bathyarchaeota archaeon
ACTAGGGATAATGCGTAGTATCTCCGTGTCATTTACTGGAAAATGAACCGTTTTCTCGGCGCTTTAGACGAAATACGCTGCAATTTACGCGCCTACCCCAGTTTTTTCACTTTATTGCGTTTTACACGAGGAAAAATGAGAGAGCTGGCTAGCTTTCTGGGCTTCCGCTTTTACCTCGTGTACTTAGACGCAACCCGTCTTCATGTCTTCTAGGCGTGAGGACACGAAACATAACTTTGTTATTGAAGACTGCCTCTTCATAAGACGACATGGATGAAGGTTTCAAGGATCCTCTTTCAGGGCACTTCAAAGGGTTCTACTTAAATATTTTGAGGTAAATCAAATGAGGGTAAGTATTATTATAGCGGCGGTATGATGTTGGGGGGTTTGAGGTGTTAAAGATTGCTCCGTCTATTCTAGCAGCGGATTTTAAAAGGTTGGGAGAAGAGGTGAAACGAGTGGAGGAGGCTGGCGCAGACCTTCTTCACATCGATGTCATGGACGGCCACTTCGTCCCAAACCTTAGTATGGGTCCAATGGTTGTTAAGAGCCTAAGGGAGATCACTGACCTCCCCTTCAGTGTACATCTAATGGTTGAGGAGCCAGAACGTTTCATTCAACCGTTTATCGACGCGGGGACAGACATTCTTTCCGTGCACATTGAGAGCTCTCGCAGCGTGTATACCACGATTCAATCGATTAAGAACCTTGGGAAACAGGCGGGTATAGCCCTTAACCCCCTCACGCCATTATGTTCCATAGAGTATCTGCTGGAAGAAGTTGACATGATCTTGCTTATGAGTGTGGATCCTGGTTTTGGTGGACAAAGCTTCATATCCAACGTGTTGCCTAAGATACGGAAGGCGAGGCAGATGATTGACGAGCGTGAACTGGAGATCGATCTGGCTGTGGATGGCGGCGTTAATGAACGAACTGCGCTCTCCGTGGTCAACGCGGGCGCGAACGTACTCGTCATGGGCTCCGCTGTATTTCATAAGAGGGACGTTTGCCACGCTCTGGACAGTATCAGAAAACTGGTTTCGTAGCTCGGAGGAAGCATAATGTGCGTTGTTAGATGGGTGAGAAAAACGTTATATCGAGGTGAAACCGTGTGGGCGACCATAACAGACAACTAATACAGGACCTGGAGGCGAAGGCCAAGCTCTTCCGACGGGAGATCCTTGAGATGACCTTTAAGGCTGGTTCGGGACACCCTGGGGGTTCCTTGTCAGCTATCGACATCATCACCGTCCTCTATTTCCATCAGATGAAGGTTGACCCCGCGAACCCCCAATGGGAGGACCGAGACAGATTCGTCTTATCGAAGGGACATGGGTGCCCAGCGTTGTACGCGGTTTTAGCTGAAAAAGGGTTTTTCCCCAAAGCGGCTCTCTGGACCCTTAGGCGACCGGAAAGCATTCTCCAAGGCCATCCCGACATGAGACTGACGCCTGGAGTTGAGATGTCCACCGGCTCTCTCGGCCAGGGCTTGTCTGTTGCTTGTGGAATGGCGTTAGCGGCAAGGATTGACGAGAAGGATTATACCGTCTATTGCATGCTTGGAGACGGTGAGGTTCAGGAAGGAAACATTTGGACGGGAGCGATGTTTGCAGCCCACGAGGAGTTAGATAACCTCATCGCAATACTTGACCGCAACCAACTGCAGATCGAAGGATTTACCGAGGACATTATGGCCCTAGATCCTCTGGTGAATAAGTGGAAGGCCTTTGGGTGGGAGGTGCTACCGTTAAAGGATGGAAACGACGTGAGACAGATCTTAACCGTGCTCGACGCAGCAGTGCAGCGTCAGGGCAAGCCCAAGATAATCCTTGCGAACACGATTAAGGGTAAAGGCGTATCTTTCATGGAGAACCGAGTGGAGTACCATGGACGGGCATTGAGTCCTAACGAGATGGAGCGAGCGAGACGGGAATTGAAGATACCGGGATTTAAGGTGGATTGACGTGAGTCAGACGAAGGCGAAAGCCGCTGCAAGGGACGCATATGGCAGAACGTTGGTAGAGCTGGGACGGAAACATCGAGACATCGTGGTTCTAGGTGCGGACCTTTCCAGTTCCACACGGATAAATTGGTTTGCGGAGGAGTTTCCAGAGAGATTCTTTGAGTGTGGTGTAGCTGAGGAAAACCTGATAACTATCGCGGCTGGATTAGCCACTTGTGGGAAGATGCCCTTCGCCAGCACCTTTGCCGTCTTCGGGACGGAGCGCGCGTATAATCAAATTAGGCAGGCCATCGCGTATCCTAATTTAAATGTACGGCTCGTTTGCACTCACAGCGGGGTTACCGTCGGCCCCGACGGCGCGTCCCATCAGACAACCTTTGACATCGCCATAATGAGGGTCTTGCCCAACATGACGGTTTTAGTTCCGACTGATGCTCCTGAAACAGCGGCTGCTGTCACAGCAATGGTTAAACACGTAGGTCCAATCTATATGCGGCTCGGGAGAACTCCTGTTCGAACCTTCTATGACGACGATTATTCCTATAACGGAGTGAAACAGCGGTTCAAGATAGGGAAATCGGTGGAACTTAGGCGTGGGAGTGACGTCGCAATAATTTGCAATGGCGTAATGGTCGCCGAGGCAATGGATGCGGCTGAAACACTCTACTCAGAAGGAATAGACGCCCGAGTTATTAACATGCACACGGTTAAACCGATAGACGAAGAAGCGATCATACAGGCTGCTGTAGAAACAGGGGCGATAGTTACCGCTGAAGAGCACTCTATTATAGGCGGCTTAGGCGGGGCGGTGACAGAGGTTTTAGCAAGAAAAAAGCCTGTTCCTGTGGAGATGGTCGGCGTACAAGACATATTTACGGAGTCAGGTGAGGCCGATGAATTACTACAACTGTATGGCTTAACAGGGAACGAGATAGCCTCGGCTGCAAGACGAGCGGTTGAGAGAAGGTAACGCAGCAGTTTTTTCTCCAGCCATCCTATTTCCTACCTGAAGACTCCCTTTATACTACAGTATTCCCCTCTATGATGGCGCCTTATAAACTAAGTATCTGCCGGTTCATTCTCCTAAATTGTATGGTATTAAGTTAAGTTGTTTATGTCCATTCTTATGTAATCTCTTCCCTTAGGTTCGCCTTCACTAGGAGCCTCTTCAGCGTCTTTGTTGTTGGGAGACGGTTTACGTCCTCGAGCTTTATCCATTGGGCTTCCGTAACGTCTGTAGCTGCTGTCAAGTCTCCATGGCTTGAACTGCAGAGATAGTCAATTAGCACATAGTGGTAGCAGATCTTTCCGTCATCGTCGTACACAATGTTGTCAATGACGTCCAACAATCGGTCTATCTCCACGTCCAAACCTGTTTCTTCCATAACCTCTCGTTTAACTCCGTCATAGACGCGCTCACCCAGCTCTAACAGGCCGCCAGGGATTGACCACAGTCCCTTTGCCGGCTCATTCTCCCGCTTGACCACAACGATTTTATCCCCCCTGTGTATCAGGGCTCCAACTCCGATGAGAGGGCAAACAGGATACTTTCTCTGCATACGCTATAACCTTGACCAATGCATTAGTCCACTTGAGGTTCAAAAAAGTTGTGGTTCAATGAGGGGAGTGTTTGAGCTTTAAACATAATATAGCCGTAGAATCGTCGTTGAAGCCTTTTCACGTTCCCTTCTCTATACTCTGGCTTAGCTTGGGCTTGAATTGGTGTTCCTCTTACATCATTTCTTTACTCATCATCCTTCAAAGAAGGTAGAGAAAACTATTTGTTCAATGAGAGACTGTCAATAACTATAACTTTAAAATTTCGTGCTGTAATAGACTGGGAAAATGGGTCCCATAGCTTGTAAAGAGATTGAATAATCATGCCTGGGAAGAGCATCCATCGCTTGAAAGACGTATTAATTGGCCTCGAGGTTCACTGTCAACTCACTAATCTGAAGACTAAATTGTTTTGCGGCTGTTCAACGGACTATCGACGAGATCCCCCAAACACCCATGTCTGCCCCGTGTGCCTCGGAATCCCCGGTTCTCTGCCCACAGTGAATAGGAAGGCGATTGAAGACGCCGTCGTTGTGAGTCTGGGCCTCGATTCACAGGTTTCCAAGACGTCGTATTTCTTCCGAAAGAACTACTATTATCCCGACATGTCCAAGAACTTTCAGATTTCCCAGTACGACCGGGCTGGGGGAATACCCATCTCCCGTGGCGGCGGAGTCGAAATTCAAGTCAACCACGCACATAGAAAGATTCGGATTACAAGGCTGCAGCTGGAGGAGGACCCGGCAAAACTGGTTCATCTAGGACCCATCGATTCCTCGCCCTACACCCTCGTCGACTACAATCGGGCTGGCGTTGCCTTGCTGGAAATTGTCACTGAGCCAGACTTGCATTCGCCTACGGAGGCGAGAATCTTCCTTCAGAAACTCCGCTCGATTCTCGAGCATCTGGGCGTTTCAGACGGCCGGTTTGAGGGGAGTATGCGGTGTGACGCGAACATCTCTCTGTCAGGTGGGAAACGTGTGGAAGTCAAAAATATCTCCTCCTTCAAAGAGGTGGAGAGGGCCTTAAACTTTGAGATGACGCGTCAGCAATCCCTGCTTTCAAGGGGTTCGACAGTCAGCATGGAGACTCGGCACTGGGATGAAGCCCGCCGTTTAACCATCTCCTTGAGGAGCAAGGAGGCTGAACACGATTACCGGTATTTTCCTGAACCTGACCTCGTTCCAATCGTGGTTTCGGAGGAGTGGGTTAAGGAATTAGCGTCTACGCTGCCTGAGCTGCCTGACAGCAGAAGGGATCGTTTGGTAAGCACCTATCACATACCTGTTTATGACGCCACTGTTCTGACTGGGGTGAAGGCTTTAGCCGACTTCTTTGAGGACTGCGTTGCCCTGTATTCCGATGCTAAAGCGATCAGTAACTGGGTGATTGGAGATCTTCTGCGGTGGCTTCACGAGGGCGATCTGGGAATAGACGCGTCCAAGATCACTCCGAAGGCCCTTGTAGGGATGATTACGCTGATTGATGAGGGCGTTATCAGCGGTAAGATCGCGAAAAAGGTTCTTCCCGAAATCGTTAGAACAGGCAGACCTCCACGGGAAATCGTAGAGGAGAAGGATCTCCTTAGAATGGGTTCTCCCAAGGAAATCGAAGGCGTCGTGAACCACGTCTTCACGGAAAATCCTAAGGCGGTGCAAGATGCCTTAGCCGACGAGAAGGCGATTCATTACCTTGTGGGTCAGGTAATGAAGGCTACGCGGGGGCGGGCTGACCCCGAGCTTACAAATCAAATAGTGAAAGAGAAACTTGAACAGCTTGGAGCGCTAGGTTAGCTTCGTTTTCTGGATTTTCCGCGCTCGGGTTATGTAGCCCGTGTGACCAATCATCAGGGTCTCGGGTCGCGTTTGTCCCTCTTTCACCCTGATCCGTCTCATTATGCACTCGACGGTCTCTACGTTTACAAACGAGTTCTCCGTCAGTGCCGTGGTCGTTTTCACTGTTTGTTCGATGGTTGGACTGAAGGATACGAAGCTTCCTCCCACCGTCAACGCCTGATCGGCGAGGGGGACCACCAGCCACGGCGTGGCCAAATCGAGGATTACTGCGTCGACGTTCTCCTCGTCGATGCGTTGGGTTACATCCCCCTCCTTGAGTTCGATGAAGGCCATCAAGCCCGTTCGCTCGATGTTTTTCCGAGCCTTCTCTATTCTTTCTTTTCTCGCCTCGTAACTGTAGACCTTGCCCGTCGGCCTGACGTAGTGGGCGAGGGCACTGGTTAACACGCCGCTACCGGTTCCCGCCTCCACAATTCGGCTTCCAGGCCCAATGTTTGAATAGTTGACGATTAGCGCGGTGTCCTTGGGATAGATCACCTGGGTGGCGTGGCGCATCTTTCTCAGGTAATCGCTAAGCGTTGGTTTGAATAAGATGAAGTCGACGTCGAGGCTGCTTTTGACTTTTCCTCCATACGGCCTACCAATCACGTCGTTAAAGCTTATGTATCCTTTGTGGGTGTGAAAGCTTTCATCCTTCTTGACCTTGACTAAGAACGTTCGCTTGCTATCCAAAAACAGGAGGAGGTCGTCTCCTTCACGTATTTCGCTAGAGGACAATTGAGGTCATCCGGGAGCGAAGAACTCTCTATTATTCTCAATAAACTCTAATATATCGGAGGGTAGGATGACGTGATGTCTACACTTTGAACAGGTCCACCCTCGAAGCTCCTGTTTATTCCGTCTTACGAGCTTCCGCGTGAGGGGGTTCGCTCCACAGATGGGACACTCCTTGATGTCAATCTGGGCTTCCCAAACCCTCGCCATGTCCTCCCTTGTTAAACGGTCATACGCGTCGATCACGTACTTTTCGAGGTGATTTCGTAAGAATCGACTCATCAATCTTAGAATGTCCTCTTCCTGTGTCTTCTCCGTCCAGACCGCGTTTCCGAGGTCATCATTGCCTTCTAAATCGAGCCAGATGTACTCGCTGCTCGAGCGGTCACAAGCATCTTTCAAAGCAAAAGAAATAATTATAGGATCAACGAAAATCATCAACTTACTAGGTACTTTTACAAAGATCTTCTCATACAGTTTTCTTTGCGACTCATTCAACACGCTTGTTCTGCTCTCATAGAGTAGCTCGAGGCCTCTTTCAGGGAAAACGTCGTTAGCCTGTTCCAAGGTTTTACCCACAAGGTTCTGTCCTACATTGGGGACACTGGTTTCTACGATGGCGATGATAAGTTTAGAAAAGCTGTCTCCCGCACTCATCGATAATCTTTATGCAAATATTCAAACTAACCTAAAAGGATTGTTAACGCAACTCGTACCACGAATCACTCAGTTGAAGACGGGTGACATTCTACAACCAGTTGATTGAGGATTCACCAGTTGATGAGAGTGGCCCTTCCTTTTAAAAGTCGTTTATCCCGAATAGTTCCCTTATAAATGCGGGAGCGTCTCGTACGTGACTCAGGGGTTACCCCCCTTATACAGCGTTTTCTCGTTGACTGTACGTTGTTCCATTCACTTCGTTGAAAGGAATCGTTTCTCAACTAGACATTTTTATATAAAGAACTAGCAAGGAACATGTTACCGTAATATATATCATTCTATGTATATTCAAAGGCTTCTGCGTGTTGATTTTATCAGATTCCTTGATATTCTTTCGCTTTCTCGTGAATAGTTTTCTATAAACCAGTCACCAAATAATATAATACATCTACAGCTTATGCTTGTTTTGATTTCAAGAGGCTGCACAATGCTTCATAAATTTAAGGGGCTTTTTCATAAAGAATCCTTAGAGGACAAGATACCGTTAGTCATCGTTAATCTTGAGACGGCGCTGAATCGACTGGACAGGATCAGCGAGAGCCTGAGGAAAGAGGATAACGAGCTCTTCGAACGATGTGTGAAAGCACGGTTGGAGAACGACACCGTCCATGCGATGATGTACGCGAACGAATGCGCTGAGATGCGGAAGATCGCGCTTCTCGTGGTCAGCAGCAAGTACGCGCTGGAGCAGATGGTTCTGCGGCTTCAAACCGTGGCCAAGCTGGGAAGCATACTGGTGACCGTCTCACCCGTCGTCGACGTGATCAAGGAAACGAGGAGTCGACTGGTGGGTATAGTGCCCAACGTCGCTAACAACCTCAACGAAGCGAACAAGATCTTAGTCAATTCGCTTGTGAAAATGGGTACGAGTTCGGTGGGAGGCGTCAAACCTCTGGTCTACAGTGAAGACGCTGAAAAGGTCTTGGATGAAGCCAAACTCGCAGCACAGGAGACCATTCGGGAACGATTCCCCAAGATACCTGAAACCCTACGGGAGAGAATGCTTAAACAAGCTGAGTTACTGGCGAGTTAACAAGAAGCCTAAGCATAATATCGAAACAAGTACCTTTATACCTCACTAACTGTTTTCTGTAACCCAAATTGCAGTCAACGTCCTGTTTCATATTTCCGCTGGGTGAAAACCATTGAAAACCCATACCGTCCTCGTCCTCCTACTCGTAACAACTCTCTTAAGTCCCTTCTTCTTCGCATCATCGATTCAAGTACCCACCGTCGAGACCAGTCCAAGCACAGACCTGCCAACACACATCCATTTGACCTACCAAAGCGATCCCGCGTCTACACTAGTCATCACGTGGCAGACAACCACTCCCACCGCTGGCGACGTAGTCTTATACGACACGATTCCTCGTGAAGGTGAACCTTCGCAGTACAGTCATTTGGTTACCGGTCTTCATCACACATACTCGGGTGCTTCAGGGTACATCCATTCCGTTGAACTCACCCCCTTGACACCTGACACGAGTTACTACTTTATCTGTGGTGGACCTGGAAACTACAGCGAAGAACGTGCGTTTAAAACAGCCCCCCAATTGGCTTCCGACCTTGCCTTTGTGGTTGGCGGGGACTCCCGAACGAATCCAGATGATCGGACGCAGGTTTCGGAAGCAATGCGGCACTTTAACCCCTCCTTTGTCCTGCATAGTGGCGACATGGTCGAAGCTGGCTCGATGCAAAGTCTATGGGACACCTGGTTTACTGATGTAGACGAGAATTGGGTGGGCGACAATGGTTATACCATTCCCCTTATCCCCTGCTTAGGTAACCATGAAGGGAATGCAACCAACTACTACAAGCAATTTGTGCTGCCGGGGAACGAACAATGGTACTACCTTGACTGGGGACCCACCCTTCGAATCATCGTTCTCAACAGCGAAGCCACGCCCTCTCAAATCTCGACAGATCAGGCGAATTGGCTCCGGAGGGTCCTGTACTCGACGTCAGAGCACACGTGGAAAATCGTGATGTTTCATCGACCCCTCTACTCTTCTGGTGGATACTCGAATGCGACGGACCTCATAACGCATTGGCAGCCTCTCTTCGACATGTATCACGTCGATATTGTGCTGCAAGGCCACACACACCACTACCATCGAATAAAACCAATGAAAAACAACGCCGAGGTGTCTTCTTACGAGGAAGGAACAATGTACTTGACCTCCGCTGGATGGGGTGCCCCCCTTTACGATTACGTTGAACAGCCCTATAGTGCCTATGGAAAGAGGGCTCTTCACTTCACGTTGTTTCAGCTTTATCAGAATGGAACCTTACGCCTTGAAGCTAAGGACGTAACGGGAATCACCTTCGACGAGGTAACCCTTTATAAGAACGTCAGCGAAGACGCTCATTACCGGCCTCCAGAAGCCGACGCTGGAGCGAATCGAGTAATTGACGAGGACACCGTTAATACCTTCGATGGCTCCAACGCCCTCAATTCGACTGAAATGGTGAGTTATACTTGGACTTTCATGGATGGCACACCTAAAACCCTCTCGGGAGTGACTGTCGATTACTCCTTTACCACTCCAGGCATCTATACGATGACCTTGAACGTATCCGATGCCCGTGGTGAATTCGATACGGACACGATCACGGTGAACGTCCAAGACGTCACTCCCCCTGTCGCAGACGCTGGAGTGGACAAACAAGTAAAGGTTAACGTCCCAATCACTTTTAACGCCAGTGGATCCTATGATAATGTTGGCATCGTCAGCCATGAATGGGACTTCGATGACGGCGTGACAGGAACCGGTGTTTCACCAACCCACACATACATACGCCCTGATCAATATGTGGTGACCTTAACTGTGGTCGATGCAGCAGGAAACAGCGACGTCAGTGTTATTACAATGACCGTGGAAGCTGAATCCGTGTTTCCGATGTGGGTATTTCTTGTTATAGGCACCGGGGTTCTTGTATTAGTCGCTGTCGTTTATCGCTTGAAGTTCATATAGCTGTCTTAACTCGATAACTAACTAGTTTCATGCTAGACAGATCGTGACCTACAATAACTACGTATTTTACGACTAAATTCGAAATATATACGTAAGCTATTTATATAAATTGGTTAGAATTACAAGGTGGAAAACATTTTCGGATGAAAAAAAATGAAAAAAGAAAAAATAGTGGTACTTTTTGCTTTGCTGTCAATGCTTCTCAGTGTATCTATTGGAGCCCTTCCAACGGTAGTTACAGAAGATGCAGAGGTTCCCGTCGGAGCCTATCCCGATGAAATCATAATTTTCCTTCAAGACGATGAAACAACTGTCGTCCCCATGATCGAGACAGGGGATATGCAAGGTTGGCTGTGGTGGCTAAACCCCGAAAACACCGAGCTTGCAGAGCAATCTGACAAGATTAACCTAATAGAGGCATTTGGCCTATACAATGAGCTTTGGGTCAATCCCCTTGAAACTACAGATAGCTTCAACCCCTTCTCCATCAAGGAAGTGAGAGAGGCTTTAAACTGGCTAATTGACAGGGAATACATAGTCAACGAACTGTGGTATGGCCGAGGTGTACCTAAAACAACGATGTTTAAGGCTATTGGACCTGATTACGCAAGAGTAGCAGGCGACATGAAACAACTTGAGAACGAGTATGAATACAACTTCGAAAAGGCTAAAGCTCAGATATTCTCTGCCTTAGAAGATGCAGGCGCAGTTGTACAGGATGGAATGTGGTATTATAATGGGACGTTATTGACTGCTAAACTCCTCATCAGAATTGAAGATGAAAGAAGACCGACAGGCGATTATCTAGCCAGTCAAATTGAGAAACTAGGCATCACCGTAGAACGCAACTATAAACCCAGCAGAGACGCCTTCCAACTATGGGGTGCAATGGGACCCAGTAAAAGAGGAGAATGGCACATCTATACTGCCGGATGGATCAGCCTTGCCATGCAAGCCTATGAAGACGATCTTGTATGGTTTATGTATTCCCCAGATAATGGTCCTCTTTATAACGAGTTTGAGCCATCACCACTACTTAGGGTTGCTGCGGATACTCTGAACAATGGCGAATACCTCTCAATGGATGAACGGAACGAGCTGGTCAAAACTACTACCGATCTCTCCTTAGAAGATGGAGGACACATCATGTACATGGATCAATTAGTTAGCTTTCCATATAGCTCTGATTTAGGATCTTACGTCTACGACCTATACGGTGGTGATCAAAGCCTCTGGTCATTACGTACCTTCCGTTACAATGAGACGGGCGGCATCATCAAGTTAGGTGCAATGGCTATGTTCGTTGAAGGCTTCAACCCCGTCTGTGGCTACTCATGGCTCTACGATGTATACACCCAATACCTAATCGAAGACCCTGGAACATGGCCACACCCACACACAGGACGCTATATACCCATTAGAACCGCATTTGATGTTGAGACAGCTGGACCCATCGGAAACCTAAGTGTACCAAGCGATGCTTGGCAGTACAATTTCACCGCCCAAGCTTTCCAAGAAGTCGGCGCCAATGTTGTTGCGACAAGCAAGATCACATACAACTTGACATTAGGAAAATGGCATCATGGAGAGGATATCACCAAAGAAGACATACTATATAATATCGCCGAAATATTCAAGGTGACAACACCGGGAAGCGACGTATACGACTCCGTTGCAGTGACTCCGAAGAGATCTGTCTTCACTAGCAACCTTAAAGGGATCAATTTCCTTTCAGATAACATAATCGAAGTATATTCAGACTATTGGCATCCTGACGAAACCTATATCGCCTATTACTCCGACTTGGTTTGGCCAAGTACTCCATGGGAAAAAATCGCTTTAGCGAATGACGTTGTCTCGGATATGCTGCTTGCTTGGTCGGTAGACAACGCTGATCTCTGGGGTGTAGACATGCTGGACGCAACTAAAGGCACTTCCCTTCCAATTCTAGCAACAGCTCTCACCGATCTGCAAACCGCAAACTACATACCTCCTGAGCTCAACGGAATGGTGTCTGAAAGCGAAGCTGAAGCTCGATGGTCAGCTTATGTGGCTTGGTATGCAGATATGGGACACTTCTATGTTAGTAACGGACCTTACTATTTCGATCATGCTGATACTGATGCTTTGCAGATATCTCTTAAGCCCTTCAGGGAATATCCATTCAAAGCTGATGTATGGGATAACATGTTAACTGTTAAGATTCCAGAAGTAACAGCAACAGGTGTTCCAACATCAGTTGTTCCTGGATTAAGCACAACATTCGATTTCGCTGTCACAGCGGACGATGTACCTTATGAGAATGCAGATATGACGTACTTGTTAATGGACCCAACAGGCACACTTTTAGGAAGCGGGGATGTCACAAATCTGGGGGCAGGAGCATTCAGTGCAGAGTTAACTGGCACAGACACTTCAGGAATGGTTGCCGGTTCCTACAAACTGTTGACGATAACAGTTGGAGAAGAAGCAGCAGTTCCCGTATTTGAAGAGGTCGTCTTCACCACAACCTCCGAAGCCGCATACATCCAGTCTCTAGTAGAAGATACCCAAGCAGATATCGATGCCCTTGAAGAATCCACGGCTACGATGGAAGACTCCCTAAACACTGCACTAAGTGACCTTCGGAACATGCAATATATCGCTATAGGACTCGCGGTAATCAGTATACTTATTGCAATAGGCGCCTTTATGAAAAGATAATAGCGCCTTCCCACCCTTTTTTACGTATAAGTTTAAGATACGGCTTGTATTGGTTCTTCATTCCGGTTTAGGTACATTCAGGATAGTTAGCTCTGTTAAGAATGCAAATGTTTATTTATCACATATAGTCAACGTGAGATGGAACGTTGAAGAAATATCTTGGAAAAAGAGTATTATACCTATCATTAACCCTAGTTCTATCCGTCTACATAGCTATCATAATAGCTAACGCTGGCGGAATGATAGACGATATTTTGAGTGCACAGATAAAATATGACATAACAACCAACCTGGCTCGCAGTCCTGGATGGGCTCAACTGCCTGAGGCAGAAAAGGTTCGGTTGATAAACGAGCGGTTTACCTCCGCTATTCATGCGAAGGGCTTAGATAAACCCTTCATTGAAAGAACGTTTATCTATCTTTGGGATGCTTTAACCTTAAAATTAGGCCGATCGATGTTCATAACGAGCGCTAGTGGTACAAAACAAATCAGCGTAATAATCCTTGAGAGGCTTCCCAGAACCATTCTATTGTTTACCACAGGAACCATAGCATATTCAATATTAGGGCTATATATTGGTCTTAGGATGGCACGGTCGCCGGGAAGCCTCTTTGACCGCATAACAACATTCTTTGCGATCATCACTCAAGCAATACCTCCATGGTTTTTCGGAATAATATTCATTCTTTTATTTGCTTATCAGCTTAGACTGGTCCCCTTTGGGGGAATGGTCAGCGTACCTCCACCTAGCGACCCATTGAATTATGCCTTAGATATCTTGTTTCACATGGCATTACCGCTATTCACATGGATTTTTTCTATTTTCGGGTCGTGGGCATACATTACACGAAACTTAACGATGCAGTCTTCGGAAGAGGATTATGTGACAGTCGCGAGAGCAAAAGGGTTATCCGAAAGAATGATTATGAGACGGTATGTCCTGAGGCCTTCGTTACCGCCCATAGTGACATCGATTTCACTCTCATTGATTGCCTCCTGGCAGGGAGCCATAATCACGGAAACAGTCTTTGGATGGCCAGGACTGGGAAAACTCTATTTTCAGGCAATTTCCGTTTTAGATGCTCCCGTAATAATAGGACTCACAGTTGTTTATGCATATCTGCTCGTCGCAACCATATTCATCCTTGATCTAGTGTATGGTTTCTTAGACCCTAGAATTCGAGTTGAGATGGGACAATGAGTTTATCACGAGAGTTAAAAGATCTTTCACAAGCCCTTCTCACCTCAAAAAGTGGTAAAGTCGGAATAATAATACTTACAATAGTTTTCGGAATCTCGATTTTTGCAGCAGTCTATGTACCCTTCGACGTAGTTTCTAAATGGAATGAACCAACCTTCTGGCAAAAAAACCCGCGAACCGTGGCGCCCCAATGGGGTACTTTCTTACTTAACAAAGACCTGCCACCAACAATAATTGTCGCATCCGATGAATTTGATAAGAATGAGTATTTCGTGACGGCTGACCACCTCAAGTATGTAACCTTGGAAACACTGATTACATACGATTATGATGACTTTCCCTCCGAATTAGCCGCCATAATATATGCTAATTATACAGAGCAAAGACCTCTTGCAATAATAACACTTGAGAGACCGGATGGTACTGAAGCAGTCCTATATAGAAATATACTGATCAATCCAGTGAATTATCTCTACGTAAGCTCAGATCGGGATATACGGAATAATGTTAAAAGCTTTTTAGTCAATTTAGGGATCGAAACAACTAGAACAATCTATCCAGAAATATGTCTCTTCGCCATCAAGAATGAAGATATGTTGGATACAAGGAAGGCCAGCGTACTCCAAGGCTTTTATCGGATAAGAATTGACGTGATTGCTGCTGAGGAATCTGATACTGCCAACGCCGAGTTTCTAATCTATGGACAAGTTTATGGCCTTGCTGGCACCGATTCCAATCGACGCGATCTGTTTATCGGTTTGGTTTGGGGGGCTCCTGTAGCCTTAGCCTTCGGCCTCTCAGCAGCCATCGTAACAAGCGTTATCCAATCCCTTCTGGGAGCAATCAGTGCTTGGTACGGTGGTCTTGTAGATGAAGTGATTCAACGAGTCACTGAAACGTATATGATCCTGCCTTTCCTTCCCTTCATAATTATGATCTCGATATTCTATAAGGTAGATATTTGGTTTCTCATTTTAATCATCGTCGCATTAAGTCTTTTCGGAGGGGTGACAAAGACAGCGAGAAGTGTAACCTTTCAGATTATGAATGAACAGTATATTGAAGCTGCAGAATCATATGGAGCCAGCAAACGAAGGATCCTGTTTTTGTATATAATGCCCCGTTTATTACCCTACATAGTTGCAAACATCGTCTTAGCCGTTCCAGCCTACGTGTTTCTTGAAGCCGCACTCAGCGTTTTAGGGTTGGGTGATCCGATGGTTCCGACGTGGGGGAAGATGATTAGTGATGCATACTCTGGGGGAGCGGCTGTCCACGGATATTGGTGGTGGATTCTTCTTCCAGCATTTCTGATAATGATTACCGCTTCAGCTTTTGCCTTTATAGGCTACGCGCTGGATAAAGTAGTCAATCCACGATTGAGGGAGCGATAATTGCTAGAACTTTCATCAATAAAACTGTATTATCGTACTCAAAGGGGCATAGTAAAAGCCGTTGACAACGTAAGTTTCAAAATGAATGACGGTGAAACCTTAGGGCTTGTGGGCGAATCTGGATGCGGGAAATCGAGTACCGCCTTAGCTATGATGAGGCTCTTGCCAAGAAATGTAGAACTCTACGAGGGAGACATCCTCCTCAATGGAACAAATCTCATGAACCTTGAAGAGGAAGACTTTAGAAGACAAATCCGATGGCAAAGAATGGCTGTAGTTTTTCAAGGAGCCATGAACTCTCTGAATCCAGTATTGAAGGTCGGTTTTCAGGTTGCAGAGCCCCTCATCATACACAAAAACATCGATAAGAAAGAAGCTCTCAAACAGGTCAAGGAATTATTCTATCTCGTAGGTTTACCCCCTGAATTCACGGAGAGATATCCCCATGAACTGAGTGGAGGAATGAAACAACGGGTAATAATCTCTATGGCCTTAGTCTTGAATCCCGATATCTTAATCCTCGACGAACCTACATCTGCGTTAGACGTGAGCATTCAAGCACAGATTATGAATCTTTTAAAGAGACTGAAAAAAGAACGCGACATTTCCATGTTATTTATCACGCACGACATCGCGTTAGTCAGCGACCTTTGTGAAAAAATTGGTGTTATGTACGCGGGGCAGATAGTTGAATTGGGGCCAATCGAAAACGTGCTGTTAAACCCCAGGCATCCCTACACCCAAAAGTTAATCGCTAGCGTTCCCCTCTTACGAGAGGAGAGGACACCTGAGTTTATTCCAGGAGCTCCTCCAGACCTTGTTAATCCTTTTCAGGGTTGCAGATTTTTCCCACGGTGCTCCCAAGGTAAGGACGAGTTCGAAGAGAGGGAGCCCCCACTCATAGAAGTTGAAAAAAATCACTTCGTTAAATGTTGGCTCTACAGTGATGTGAAGTGACTGAATTAATACAGCTTGAAGACATTCGAACCTACTTCTTTGTTCGCAAGGGCTGGTTCGGTAGGGTTCCTCTGAAAGCTGTGGATGGCGTGTCCATTGACATCGACGAGAGGGAGACCGTCGCGGTCGTGGGTGAGTCGGGCAGTGGGAAAACCACCCTGGGAAGAACTGCTATAAAACTCTTGAAGCCAGTTTCCGGTAAAATCATCTTCCAGGGTGAAGATGTAACAAACAATGATGAGAATATAAAGGAGTTCAGAAGACAAGCTCAGATCATCTTTCAAGACCCCTTCACCTCATTAAACCCGCACATGACCATCGAACAAATAATCAACGAACCCATGATCGTACATAATATTGATGACGAGGAGAAAAAGAAAAGACGCCTCAAGGCCTTAAGTGATGTAAGGTTACTTCCTTCAGAAGAGTATCTCCCAAAGTATCCACACATGCTCTCTGGAGGACAAAGACAAAGAGTGGGTATAGCCAGAAGTCTTGTACTCGAACCCGTCTTCATTGTAGCTGATGAACCCGTGTCAATGATTGACGCTTCAAGCAGAGTCGAGATACTGCTTCTCTTAGGAGAGCTACAAAAGAAGTATAGCATGGGCATTATGTACATAACCCATGACATCGCCACAGCCAAATACTTTACACATAATATAGGCGTAATGTATGCTGGAAAGATCGTAGAGAACGGGTCTACCCTCGATGTTCTCAATAACCCAATACATCCCTACACCTCTGCATTAAAGGAAGCTGTGCCCGATCCAGATCCCAACAATCGACTCCGATTTCGAAACGTGATACCAGGAGAACCTCCCAACCCAATTGACCCTCCACCTGGATGCCGGTTTCACCCCCGCTGCCCATGTGCAACTGAAAAATGCAGTAAAGAAGAACCTGCCTTAAGAGACATCTCAAAGCGTCGAGTAGCATGCCATTACGCTGAGAAGTTTCTAAAATAGAGGATGAACGTCAATCCTCAGAAGAATCGAACCTTCTTTTATACCATCTAAAAAACGGCTTCTTTCTCGAGCGTAATTTAATGAAAGACTCATACGAGAAAATCACTACAACCACAAAAACCAATACCTCTAGGTTATGGTAAAAATTCCAAAGGGCATGAGCGACAATCGAGGAAAGGATACCTACCTTAAGAAATAAATACCCATAAACTAGTGATAAAATAAAGAGCGAGAGAAATACGTTATGATGCAGTAGGCTAAAGAGTCCAGAGTTTAAAAAAAGGACTACCCAGGTCTCTTTTTGCAGGATTGTTTCAACTTTCAAATAGCTCCTAAGAATCCCAAGCATACCCAAACGGAAGATTAATTCCTCTGCTATTCCTTGTTTTACAACTATCGTAAATACTTCTTCTATCGTAGGCTGTTTTGCATTAATTAATATCATTCCTACGAAGACAAAGGCCAAGGAAATAAAAAACTTCTTCTTGCTCAGGTAGAAAGAGTCATCCCGAATAGTATAGAAGATAGTGATTATTACTGATATCGCTGACATAGTAGTTAGAGCAAATTCCAAATTGATGAAATTTGCCCCCAAAAAAAGGATGTAGAGAAATAGGGATTGTACTGTTCTTGACAATCTGCTATCAATGTTTAAAATCTCTTTGTTTTTACTTGACTTCAAAGAATTATAGTCCTTTTTTACACATTATTTAAGATATCTGGCAAATATATCGTTATCTGGATCGACTCAAATTTTTAACTCTCACGAGGTTTCTCAGTTATTAAGAGTCTTTAATATTAAAAAAGGACTCGCTACTGAAAAGCTTAGATATTCGCTTGGACTAAGGATGTGATGTTACATAATGAGAGGCCGTAATGTGAAATTAGTTAAGGATTTTTATAACGCGATTGCAGAAGGCTATGATAAAGAATATGAAACAACGTACATGCAGCTCTATAATGAAATTACCTGGAGTAACCTGAAAAGATTCCTCCCAAAGAAGAAGAATGCAGTTGTATTAATTACTGATTCACAAACCCGAGACTTGATGAACAACTAGGCAAGTTCTTTAAATCGATGATTGAAGTTCCGAGAATAAAAGTGGGAAAAAGACAGATAATTGAAACCTTGATTAATGAGGAAGCGTTATTGTTAGCTAAGTTTCTAAGAGATGAAAGAACAAAATGGACTCCACGAGTCATAATAAGCAATTCTTTACCTTGATTTATCTAGCTAGCTTGAAAGTCATACTTCTTCAACCAGTGAAAATATTTTACACGCAAAATATATGCTAGGTCATTTCATCCTAATCTCTTCAAGGACTTTTGGCTTCGGTGGTGGTCCCTTTGGGAACATCTCTTGCATTGCTTTATGGTAGGCAACCAAACCCATTTGGCTGCATATATTCGCAACTTCTGAAGGTTTAAGACCGTATAACTCCTGTACCATCCTTTCGATTTTCCAATCTACTGAACTGCCAACTTGTTTTTCAGACCGTATAACTTCTACTAGTTTAACAATCTGGTCATGCTTTTTCTGTCAATCACGTTCAGCATAATCAGTAGCTAGCTAGAATCCGGCCTCAACGAGCTTCGCAATCGATAATTTTATCCACACTTCTTGTAACTATTAACTGATTAATACTCCGTAACAATGAGGACCTAATCATGGAAAAGAAAATGAGGGAAGAAGCAAAGAAATCTGGTGTTCACTTAATCGAGAAAACACAAAAAGTTAAACTTGAGCCGATTGAGACAAAGGGGTTTATCCTCGACCTTGGAGGTGGAGGAGAAGGAATCATTGGAAAACTGAACGGGAACCAAGTTATCTCCATAGACAACAAGATAGAGGAACTTGAAGAAATAACAAACGAAAGCTTAAAAATCGTAATGGATGCATGTGACCTCAAGTTTCTGTCATCCTCCTTCGACACTGTAACTAGTTTTTTCACCCTGATGTACATAAAAGACCAAGATTTGCCCAAGATTTTCAGTGAAGCCTTTCGAGTTCTAAAAGATGAAGGTGAGTTTCTCATCTGGGACTTGAGAATTCCTAAAAGATTAGGGGATGAACCTTTTTTTGGAGTGATTTTGCGTATCACACTGCCTGATGAGGACGTCAATACAGGATATGGTATTAAGTGGGAGGGAAAAGAGCAGGATATACGGTATTTTAAGACATTAGCATCGCAAGCAGGTTTTATAGCTTTAAATGAAGGGGTGGATGAAGAAATATTCTTCCTTAAACTAATAGCCAAAAAAACAAAAGTAATCTAATCCAGCGCGCGTTACTAGTAAGTTACTGATGGTTTTCAATGTGTGTGCGGTGAGTGTTAGAGAAGAGAGAGTATATGAGTACATAGGGGAAGATGGGTGAGGGTGATGATGGGAAGATAGCGCGCGCGCTAATGCTATTAGAAACGCATTGTTAGCGATCTCTGAAATTAACAGATCACAGAATATCAACACGTTTAACGTACAGGTTAGTCGAAGTGTACGACGACTTGATAAACATGGATTAATACATAAAACTCAATTGAGTCATAAAGAAGTCTATTATCAAGTTGATGAAAAAGCAAACGAACAAAAAGATAAGGGTTATCGTGTAAGTCTTGGCATGATTGGGGCGTTTAGCCCGTATGAAGACATGACATATGAAAAATTTAAATAAAAATTCATGGAAAGAATTGAGCCCGAGTTAAAAAGATGATTTGAGGAAGCTAAGATATAATTTGAGGAAATTACGAATGAATTAAGGAAACAGGGAAGGCTGAAATAAATTATGTATATATTATGCATAACATTATACAAGGATTAATTTCTATGAAGAAGAAAATGAGAACAACCCTATATCTGAACAAGGAAGTGGTAAACAAAGCTAAAGAATTAGGATTCAATATCTCAAAACTCTGCGAAAACTGTTTAAAACAGTCAATAGCTAAAATGGAGGGCTTTATTCTTCATAATAATTCTGGTTTTTCCGTCAACGCTTTTCCTAAAAGG
>JAOZHB010000124.1 GCA_026015035.1 Candidatus Bathyarchaeota archaeon
TTGTCAGATGCCTAGTGACGCGGTCCATCGGACGATGTCCCGGATCGACCGATCCACGTAGTCTTGGACGTTTTGAGAGATTATCCTAGCCGTGATTATTCCGTAGATGATTTCGTCTCTAACCACAACGAGCTTTCTCACGTTCTGCTCTTTCATCACTTGTGTAGCTTTTAACAAGTCGTCTTCGGGGTCGACGGTTACCAAGGGAGAGGACATGATGTCGGAGACGCTGGTTTTGGCGGGGTCAAGTCCGCCTACTATGACTTTGTTGACGAGGTCTCGTTCCGTTACAATGCCTTTAGGCTTCCCCTTCTGGAGGATTATGACGTAGCCTTCGTATTCTTTATCAGCGGCCATCAGGTTCGCTGCTTCAGTCACTTTCGCGTCATAATCAAGGGTGATGACCTCTTTGGTCATGTACTTCTTTACCTGACTACCCAAATACTCCTACCTCTAACCCATCGTCATTCTTTATTTTCCATATGTACAGGGATGCTTAAAAAAACCATCACTTGTTTAGGATACGTTTCCAGTGTATACTTAAGCTTTGCCCTACGAAAATTATCGCTCTCTACACAGGTTTCTCAACGCGCCTTTGACTCGACGTGAACGAGAAGCCCTTTACGAAGACTTGATTGACTCTGTAATGGGTATTGAGGGGACTTTATAACGTTTTCAACGCGTAGGAAAGGCGTTTTTCGTTGCTGCCCGCGGCTTTTATGCTTTGAACCAGTTAAAAAGAAGGTACTGAATTCCGCCGGTCTTGGCGTTCGGTATCGCGATTATGAATTTTTTTCTAACGGATGATGCCAGTCTACCCGCTCGGACGATGTCCGTCGACGTCATGTTCTCTTCAGGCCCCTTCACCGAGACGAGGTACGGTGAATGATCGATTCCCGGCCCTCGCTCGTAGATGGCGTATTCACATCCAAATTTTATTCCAGGTAAGACCACGTATCCCCGTTCCCTCAAGTCTTTGTAGACCATGTATTGGAAGTCAAACCCGTCGTATATTTCGCCAGCGTATTGTCGAAGCGTCGTTGCACTCATCCGTTCCTTTTTTGCCCCAAGACATACGTCTATCAACTTGTTTTCGAGGAGGTAGAGGCCCTCGATTAAACCCAGAATGAGGGGCGTGTCAAAATCGTTGGATTTAGGCTTGGCGATGCCTACAGGCTTACCGTAGAAACCCCGTTTGTAGAGTTCGGAGCCTTCCTTGGTATTCCACACCACCAGTCGGTTCCCAAACAACTCTGCGGTATACGTCTCCACCTGTTTAGCCATGCTACGTCCTTCACCCGTCTCAGACGCCTAACGCCAGCACCCTCGTCGAGTCGATGGCGTCCTCCGCCTTATCCGCTATGTCCTCTAGGAACTGCGCTAAATCCCGTAAGATGAGAGTCGTCCCTATATCGAGCTCCGCGTCTATAATCTTCATTTCGGTTTCTCGGTAGATCTGGTCGACAACGTATTCAGCGATTTCCACGCTCCGTGACACCTCAATGGCCTTAGCCCGACTGTATCGGAGGGACAAAATGGTCTTCCTCAGGTTTGACACGGTCTTTAAAACGTTCTTCGAGAGGTTCATGAGGGACTCATGCATGTCCCTGCTTATGTCAAGCTTTTTCTTCACCATGTAGTTGATCCGGTATGCTGCACCTTCACTGTAGTCCGGTATCTCGTTTATTTGAACCGCCAGGCGCATGAAGTCCTCTCTGTTCATCAAGAGCATTCCAGTCTCCGCTAACTCGTTTAGGAGGATCCGCTTGTTCTCCGTGGCTTCCTCTTTCAGCTTCCGTATTTGAAATAAATGGTTCTCCATGGTTTCAAGGTCTGCCTTACTGGAAAGCGCATCCACCATCAAGGCGAGTTCTCTGACGCTCTCCAAGACCTTCCTAACGTGGTCTTCACTGATGTTTAACACGTTTCTCCGGATCTGGTCTTCAGCTTCAATTGGAAACGCCAATTACACCGCCATAATCCCGTCGAGGCTTCTTACTATCAGTAGCGTGCCATGAGTTAAAAACTTTAAGTGACTATCATCCGGCTTCACGGTTGAACCGGACGCGTCACCCGTCATGTTGGGAGGGGTCACGTCTGGATTCTCGGGTCTTCTTTTACGACGTTTAACACCATGCTGGTGACGGTTCTTCTGATGTGCGGCGTCTTCAGAACGCTTTTGATAAACGCGTTGAGGGAGGCCTGGGTTTTGAATTTTGCGATGAGCGCGACATCGAAGTCGCCGGTGATGTCGTAGACGGCCATGACCTCCTTGGTGGCGGCAAGACGCTCTTCCACGTCCGTAATGTATTCGCCTTCCACCTGAATCAAGATTAAGATCGTGAACACGTATCCCGTCTTCGTGTGGTTCAGCAAGGGAATGTATCCTCTGATGACGCCTCGCTCCGTCATCCTTTTCATTCGATTGTAGACGGTTCCCGTGGAAACCCCGATCGTCTCTGCAATCTCCCGAGAGCTTCTTCGAGCGTCCTCATTCAGCGCGGAGAGTATTTTCATGTCGAGGGCGTCGACGACGCCGGAGACATCGTCTTCAGTCAGCTTTCCATCGCCTCCTCTTTCCTACTCATACGACGCGTCGTTTCCGCTCATTATGTATCCTCGTAATTCCATAAAAAGGATTCAAGCTTGGAGATGCCCATGATCTCCTGAAAGTCGAGGTCGAGGGCGTCAAAGACCTGTTCAAAGGTCGATTTCAAGTACTCCACGTACTTGTTCACGTCCACCTCCCGGATCGACGCCAGCTGAACCGGCTTCACACCCAACGCGTTGGTCGTCTTGACGAAGGAAATGATGTCCCCTGTCTTAATCTCCTGTCCCGCCTCGACTAAGAGGTTCGCTGCCTTAACGTGTTGCGGCGTCGTCTTCACGTATCGCCTCAAGGGCTTACCGATCATGACCTTCAAGGCGAGGTCGTCCAGAGAATACGCCTTTCCTTTCAGGCTCTTATAGCAGGTTCTAACGACGTCCCGTATCCTTTGCTTCGCCTCTTCGAAGCCCGAAGGTGACTGAACGTCGCCCAAGGCCTCCACCATCTCCATGAAGGACCGCTTCAGAAACGCGGGGATGTGCCGTTTCTTCCCCATTAACCCCTTGATATCGACCTTTCCATCGGGGTAGACTCCGAGATAATTCTTCTTCAAATGTGAGAAGACCGCGTAGCGATAGACCTTGTCGATTTCAAGTTCCATGCCCAGCTCCTCCTCCGACCACCCCAATAACTCGTTGACTTGGCTCGGGGTCGGCGCTTTCAGGAAGACGCTGTCCGTGTCACCGTACACCACTTCGATCCCAAAGGCATTCGCCTTTTCCACGGTCTTCGTGATGGCGTATCGCCCGATTGCTGTGACAGCTTCGGCGAGCGGTGGACAGTACAGGTTAAAACTCGCCGCGCCCATGACCCCGTAGGAGGCGTTTAAAAGCACCTTCAAGGTTAACTGGATCACGTTGTACAGGTTTTGCAGGTTCGTTGGAAGAGATCTGTCCTTCGCCATCTTCTTGTACATTTTGACGCGGGTGTCTCTCAGGGAGCCTATGATCAGGCTTGACAGGCCCTTCCGCTCTTTGCAGATCCAATGGGGGAGCCCGGGAATCGTGTTTGTTCGACACTGCTTGTGGGTGCAGAGGATGGTTTCATAGGAGAGGTTGTGGACCTTGATTATGCTGGGGTACAGGGACGCGAAGTCCAAGACATTCACGTTGAAGTGGATGCCCGGCTTCGGCTCAACGACGATGGCGCCCTTGAACTTCTTTCCTTTAATGATGGCTTCTGACGTGGCCTTCCCCTTCGATTCAAGGATGTCGTCGGACCGCGGGATGAGGTAGCTGAGGCGTCGATGTTCAAAATACATGAGGTTCCGAATCCAAGATGAGACGCCTTGCCTCGTCAAGTCCTCCATGCGCATCTTGGTTATCCGCATCATGACTTGAATGAGCTTCATCACGAGTTCGTCGTCGAAGGAAGTGAGCTGAAGGGTGATCTCGGAGTCGTTGAGACAGTACGCTGCGAGGTCTGAATAAGATAGCTGGGGGATGGGCGTGGCTAACTCTACTTTTCCAACGCCAAGGATCGCCTTTGCCACGCTGTCCAGGGAGAGCTCCGTGTACTTCTGGCTGAAGGCGTAGATTTGAATGGACCGGTTGAAGAAGAATTTGTAGAGGTCAACGTGAATCCCGTAGGTTAAATGGGCGAAGCGTTCTCCCAGGACGATGGGAATGCTCTCCCGCCGTATTCCCAGGTTCATCGCTCGGTGATAGATGTATCGCAGGTCGAAGTCGTCGCCGTTAAAGGTCAAGACGACGGGGTACTCCAGTAACACCTTAAAAATCTCAGCTAAGATCGCTTCTTCGTCGTCGTAGTATTCCACGTCGACGTCGCTGGGCAGGCGTCTGGTTCCCTCCTCTACACCCTCCCTGCGCAGCAGGAGAACCCGTCGTCCCCCGTCCGAATCGACCATTGACGTGGCGATGATGGGGTTCATTGCTTCCCTCGGGTCTGGAACCCTCGTCTCCACAGCGGACGTGACCTCAATGTCTACGGCGACTCGTCTCAGGCTTGGAATGGGACACTGAAATAGCGTACTCCACTGGTCAATGTACGCCCTGACTTCCGGTGCTTCCCCGGCAAAGAGGTTCTGAATCTTATCTTTTGCTTCTCTCGTCAGTGTGTCTTCGTCTGCGACAAGGTCTCCCTTGACGATCTTATACGGCATACCGAGGAGAAGCTGCCTGTCAAAGGTGTAGCAATCATAGTAGCGTATTCTTGCTTCCCACGCCTTCGGTATTTTTTCGCGGATGCTGCTCCTTCTGCCCCCAATACTCAGCGGATCCTTCGCCACGATCTTGGTCATCTCGATCTCCCTGTCCTCCAAGGCATCATACTTCTTCACAGCTTGGAGTTCGATGAATCCGGGATGACCTGTCAAACCGTCAATTGCTGTTAATTCGTCTATCGAAAGGTCAGATAGACAGTATGGAAGATGCCGGGTATTGTCCAGCCAGAAGTGGATCTTTCTCGTTTCAGGGTCATAGAGTTTGAGACCCGCACGTCTACTCTCACCATCGTAGTAAACGGAGAGAACATACGCTTGAGAGAGGCTGTCAGTATATTCCGCTTTAAAAACGGGCATCTCCCATCGTTTTAGCGGTGCATCTCTCTCTTGTTGCTCTGTGAACAGCTCCTCCTCTACGGCCTCATAATTCGTGACGTTTAAGTTCTCCAAGGTTCTAGCGCGCATTCAGTCCACAACTACTTTATGATGCTGGAAACCAGATAAAACTATCTATACCTTTCATTTAATACTTCTTAAATCCACCATTTTTCTCGTAACATGCTAAGCTTCCTTGAGTGGATGCAATATTGTGACCAATGGCTTATTCTGAGGTCTATCATGCGTACGAACTATTTTTAGTGTTGAATTACCGCAGGAGTTTTATGGAGCCATCCGTATCATGCCACGTCCCCTCTACACACTGATGGCTCTCAGCTATCAAGCTAAAAGCACTTTATCTCCTATAGAAACGAAGAAAATCTTAATTTCCCACGAATCGTACAGTAATATTGTGATTGATGTGTCTCTTGAAGGACATCGTGAGAAAACGGGTCTTCCTCGAAGCCAAGTTGTTGAGGATGAACTGGAGGAAGTGGCAGGGCAGAGGATATATGTGGTTCAAGAGCATCACGCTTCTCACTTACATTGGGATTTGAGGCTTGAGATGGATGGCGTCTTGAGGAGTTGGGCGGTTCCCAAGAAGCCGCCTGAGACTGTAGGCGTGAGGCGGCTGGCTGTGGAGGTGGAGGATCATCCCATGGAATACGCTTCCTTTGAAGGGGAGATACCGGAAGGCGAGTATGGGGCTGGCTTGGTTAAAATTTGGGATCGGGGGACCTACGATGCCGTATCAGTAAAGGAGAGCAAGATCGTCTTCACTATTCGTGGCGAGCGGTTGAAGGGAAATCACTGTCTCCTGCGAACGAAGTTTGGGGGAGCCGCGAAGAACTGGCTCTTCTTCAAAATGAAGTCATAAGGGTCCCCCCTTCGTCGACGGCGTTCTTCACACCCCGTTACTACCTGTCACGAATTTAGCTAGCGGGCTTAGGCTTAATTACACGTCAATCTAACCCCAATTCTTCCAGGACTTGACATGCTCGACACACCTTTCCTGAGGAGGGTTCCCCACAGGTTTGACACTGCCTCAATTCGCCTCTCACATCCACGCCCTTCAGACGTCCCTGTATTTTTCGTAAGCTGCCGGCGATGCCGTAGGTTATTCCTGCATGCTTTCCTTCTAACACGTTTACAAAGCGTCTGACGTCGCTCCGCATTGAACTCTCCAAATACGGGCAAGGAATGCTCTGAAACCTAACGTCTTTCACGTAAGCGAAGAAGGCGATTTCCCTCTCCAAGATCTCGCAGAAGGGTTTTACCCTCTGCACAAACCCCTCCACCTTCTCCAGAACCGGTTTGACTCCGACCAAATTAGCGAGGTCGCCTCGAAGCAGACTTAAAACCATGGACTGGACTTCGTCATCCAGGTTGTGAGCCAAGGCCAGCTTCGACGCCTTCACGGCCTTTGCAGCCACGTTCAGGGCCTTCCTGCGCAAAACTCCGCAGTACGAGCAAACCGAGAGGCTTCCCCTGTCTTTGGATGCTTCCGCTACCTCGTCCAGGCTTCTCCCATAAATCGTCTTGAAGGAATAGACGTGGAGGGGGACATTCAGTCTCTCACAGTTTTCCTCGGCTATTGCGATGGCTTCCCCTCGATAGCCTTCGATTCCCTCGTCGATGAGGATGGCCGAGAGAGTAGACCCGGGAAAGTCTTCCTCAATCGTACTCAAGACCTGGAGGAGGGACACACTGTCCTTTCCCCCAGAGAGAGCGAGGGCGATGTGGTCGTCGGGCCTAAACATCTTGAAACGGGAAATAGTGCGTCGCGCCCGCTTCTCAATCGACTCGATGAAACAGCGTCTACACAGGCTCTCGCCTGAGTAGTGGCGTCGGTAGATGGCCTCGTGATTGCAGACAGAGCAGTTCCTCAATGACGTCCCCCTCTTGCTTAAATTGGCGTCAACCCGTAGCGAAGGAAGGATAAGGCCATGTTCAGGGCGAGTAAGGAGAGGGACACGCCGCTCACGACGACTCTCACCGCCTTCAAGTTCTTCTTCACCCGTTTCTTGAGAAGCGCGTGCACAAAGGCTTCTCCGTCCAGGGGATAAAGCGGTAACATGTTGAAGATGGCCAAGTTAATCATGAGGAGGTGAAGCCAAAAAAACGTCAAATTAAGGTGATACGTCGCTTGAGGTGGCAACGCTCCGCCTCTCACGGCAAAATAGTCGATGAGGTTATACACCCCCATAAACCCCTGACTGGCGTTTGTAGTACTGGTTCCCGCCAAAAACTCTCGAATTCCACTGGTGGTTTCGACAACCAGCAGATCGTTGGGCTTGACTCCCGCCATCACCGCTGAGAGATCCACTAAATATTCGATGGGCATCCCATTGATCCCGTAAATCACGTCCCACCCCCGCACTCCCGCTAAATAGGCTGGGCCATTCTCTTCCACCGCCATAACCAAAACCCCGGAACCCGGAACGAACAGGCTTGACGCTATCAACGTGACCAACAGCCCCACAACCAAGTTGGACAGGGACCCTGCTGACACAAACCGTAGCTTCTCCATCAACCCCGCTTTCTCAAACGCTTCTTCATCAGGCTCCACAAAACCTCCGAAGGTAATGGGCGCAAGGATAATGCCTGCAGAGGTTACGGAGATACCCTCGAGGGATGCTACAACCCCGTGGGCCAACTCATGAATGGTAATGGCGAAGCCGATGGCGATCAACAGGTAGGGAAACCATTGGAAGCCAACAGTGATGCCCGGGAGGAGGGGAAAGACCGCCTGCGCCTGCTCAGGCACGTAGAGAAAGTTGAAGAGGTTGCTCCCCAAAAGGTAGATGGCCAGGAGGATCTCGCCGACGGCTACCGCAACCCCCACGTTGGCCGCCACCTTCCACAGCCGGGGCCTCTTAGCCGCTGTTTTCACGAGAAAATTGTTGAGTCGCTCCGTCTTATACATTAAATAGAGGGGGGAGACTTCCACGCCGAACTTCTCGAAGGGCAGAACCCGGCTCAACAAGTAGATGACTGACCAACCTCCCAACATAATGACAAGGACGTTCAAGGGCTCAAGAACCACAAGGCATTCCCCATTTCGAGATAACTAGTGTGGACGAAAGTTATTTTAGAGAACGTATGGACGGGGGTTTCTATTTTAATGTTGTTCTTAGCACCCCGCTCTAATTGGCAGTCAGCTGATGAAGTCGCAGAACAGAGTTTTTGACTCGATGCCTAAAGAAGGGCTATTTTGAGGACTGCCTTCGAGAGGAAGTGAGCTGTCGCGTAGGTCTGAAGTGAATGAATTTGACCGTGGAGGTATGCGTAGCCACCTCTCCCATGTGGGGATGAAGCGGCCTTCGGGGGAGGTCTGATTGTGTCGGGGAGACGCCTGTTGAGATGGGTGCAAAGAACGAAGGATATACAGCCCTGATCTCTTGAAGCTAACTGTTAGATCTCGGTTGTCCCTTGGAAGAGGGGTATCCTTACCTCTTTCACAGCTTGTTGAGCCATTCGCGCCATCAGCTCCGGATGCTCGGTGTGCACTGGCACCAAGACTTCAGGGTTTGCCTTCTCGATAATCGTCTTCAGGTCGCTTCTCCAGCAATGGCCTGAGACGTGGATTTCGTGGTACTGTTTAACGCCGTAGGCAGCGAGCCAGTGGAGAAGCCGGTCGAAGGCTATGACCATCTCCTCGTTGAAGGGCTCCGACTTGCTTAATATGAAGTGGCAGGGGAAAGGCGGTCCTTCCTTCAACTCCAGGAGCTTCTGAGCGGCGTTGGCGGTGCAGAGGACGTATTCCCCCGCGTGCCTTCTGATCTCTGCTCGCCCCTCCGGTCCCAGATAAACCTGTTCACATCGCTCTATCAAATTCTGCTGATATTTGGGACGCCACTTCTTACGGGCTTCTCTCCCCCTATTTGATCCATCTCGGTCCCTGATCCGACTGAGGTAGACCCCGCTGTCCTTGGGACACGGTAAATCCTCGACGCTCGCATCCCTCGCGTCAAGCTCGTAGGCTAGATACGCCTGACGCGAATCCAGGATCAGTTTTCTCCCCGTGGACTGAGCGACCTTCCAGATCGTCCTTATCCGGTCGATGTCAGCGGGGCAGGTCTCGACGAGGACTAATCCTTCTGAGTCCTCGACAAGCCTTTTCAACTCCCGCTCCACATCCTCTTCCGCCTTACAAGGTTTCTCCACCCTCTCCGGCGCGACCGTCCCCATCCTACGTGTGTACTCGCGTTCAAACCCTCGGAGGAACGCGTTCTGCCTCTCCGGTACGATGTTGGTTCCCTCGCAGAGCATCACATCTACGTCCTCCTCCTCTATCGCCCTGAGGAAGCGTTCGGTGAGGTTTCTCTGAGTGCCGTGGAGCCGTAGATCACCTGTGTACACCACCGTCTTGCCCCCCACATGGAGGATGAACCCGTAGGACGCGGGGATGGAGTGGTCGACACTGTAGGGCCTGTAGATCACACCTCCCACTTCTCCATCTCTCCCGGTTCGAAAGGTCTCAAAGGACAGGTGGTTCAGTCGTCTATCCCAGCCCGCACGATAGCATTCGCTTCGGATGTCAATGATGGCTTTCGCGCCCTCACCTAAGTAGACGGGGATCTTACCATTCAGAAGGGAGATGTAGCCGAAGTGATCGACGTGGGGATGGGTCACGAGGACACCGTCCACCTCGGACGCTCCAGGATTGTCCTTATACAGGCCTTTCAGGTCGGGGATCGCCTGAATCTTCTTCAAGTCTGAGATATAGAAGGGCTGGAGCAGCGGGAAGTCGAAGAACTTGTTCTCCCGCTCAAAGCTCTTACCAAAATCCAGGAATACCTGCGTGTCCCTGTACGCAAGAAGAAACTTGTTCCCACCCACCTCATTAACTCCACCGTAAAACGAGATTTTCATACCTCACGCCCTCCCTTTCTAGCTAGCTTCTCTATTTTCCAATGTTCCTATGAGCTTTTATTGTATTGGTAAACTGCTTTAATGTTTTTAGGAGATCTAAACCCTTTCAGCGAGCAGGCTAATATACTCTAGCAAGCGATGGGGCTGTTCTGAGAAGTACCTACCATGCTTAGCTTAGTATATCTGGATAAAAAACCCAACAGTAAAGGATAACCGGTATAGATAAACTGGATTCCAAAAAGTATGTATCGAGAAAAACTTTGCAAAAGTAGAAAATCAAGGCGTTTGAATATATTTTACCCTCCGCCAGCAATTGGGAGAATTGAAATCAAATCACGATCCTTTATTTCTGTTTCTAAGCCCCCTAAATGGTCGATATCTCTTCCATTTACCAAGATTTTTATTTTCGAATGGACTTTTTTTCCGTTTTCCATGAGTTTCCCGAGAAGTTTTTGGTCTTCATTCTTTGCTAGTTCAACGATAAAGTTATGCAATGAACTCCCTTGGGGAACATCTATCGTCATCCAGCTCTTCTTCATATACTCTTTTAAATCCCCAAAAAACCGCACTCGTATCAGCATATATTGAGCCTTCAGAAATAAGGGGAAGACTGTGGATCTAAACTCCTACCTCTTCGGCAGCTTGATCTAGACCAAGTTCCCTCAGTTTGGATTTTGTAGGTTTACCTCCTATCCATCCTCTTATCCGGTAGTACTCGTCCAACATCTCATCTAGTTTAAACACTTGTCCTTTCTTGGGTCCTTCAGGGAGGGGCTCCTCGAGGAACCTCTTCGGTATTTCATCTTGCCAATGCGTTCCTTCTCTAATGTTGAAGGCTCTCTCAAGATTGTAAATTCTCTCCCCAACTCTCATTATGTCTTCTGACGTGTACTGCCAACCGGTTACAGCAGACAATGTTGAAGCAAATTCTTCGGCTCCCACGGCGAAAGTGTTAAACTTACACAGTATGAAGCTATCGCATACCGCATATAGGTCTTGAAAGATTGTAACCCATTTTGGTTTACCCTGGGTCTCTTGGGGATCAAGCTTTATCTTCTCTCCTGTGACTTCCCCTACCACTTCACCCGCGATCATGTATGCTCTGAGGTGGCAGCCTCCTCTATTAGACGTCGCGTATCCCAGACCATGACCTTGGAATACTCTCGGATCATATGCTGGTAGCCCTTGTCCTCGCACACCCATGAAGAGCTCTGGAGCGTTATATTTTGTACTGAACTTTATGCCCCCTTCAGCAATATCGTCACCTAAGCCGGACCTGTAGGCGACTCTCCAGGCCAGCTCCACAAGTGCCTGAGGGTTGCCAAATTTCAGATCTAAACCTCTTGCCAACTCTTCCTCTATGTAACCTTTTTCGTACAGTTCCATTGCGAGTCCTATGAGATTCCCCAGCTCTATAGTATCGACTCCCAATTCGTTGCAGACGTAGTTGGCCTTAGTTATTGCCTCGAGGTTATCCACTCCACATTGAGCGCCAAAAGCCCATATAGTCTCATACTCGGGACCCTCCCCTACTCCGCTATACGAGCTCCAGGGGGGAACCTTTGAAACCCGCCCGCATTTCATTATGCATCCCCAACACCCCATTGTGTCGGTTAATAAGGTATTACTGAGGGTCTGGCCACTGGTTCTGTCAGCAGTTGCTTGGACTCCTGTCTGGAAGTTCCTCGTGGGGTATCCCCCCTCCTCGTTAATATCATTCACAAGAATAGCAGTCCCATGCGTCGGAAGAGAATCTGCAGTGGTAGACATCTCATGGATCTTATCTGTAACCTTCTTGTTTACTGCTTGCAGAGCCTTCATGTCAGCTATAGGAGGACGCGTGTCGCCTCTTACAACGATTGCCTTAACCTTCTTGCTGCCTAAAACCGCTCCATGCCCTCCTCTACCCGCGGCTCTATGCTTTTCATTCATGATGCTCGCAAACTTCACTAGGTTTTCTCCAGCAGGACCAATACATGCAACACGAATCAATCTGTCTCCGTTTATGAGGGAATCTGTAGTTGTGAAGACATCTTTACCCCATAAGTCAGAAGCATCTTTAAGCTCTGCATGTCCCTGGTCAACCCTAAGGTAGACTGGTTTCTCAGAGGCGCCCTCAAAGATCACCCCGTCTAATCCTGAAAACTTCAGATATGGACCGAAGTCTCCTCCGCTCTGAGAGTCATGGATTGTTCCCGTAAGCGGAGACTTTGTAACTGAGCACCATCTTCCACTCTCCAGAGCTGGCGTACCAGTCACTGGGCCTGTTAAGATGGCTATCTTGTTATCCGGAGATAAAGGGTCTGTTCCAGGTTTAAGTTCGTCATAAAGAATTTTGACTCCCAAACCTCTTCCGCCAATGAAGTTTCTTAAAACGTTTTCAGGAATCTTCTCATCCATTATTTGGCCTGAGCTTAAATCGATCCTCAGGAGTTTCCCAATATAGCCTCCCATCAGTCACCCTCCCTAACTCATTAATTCACTCTAAATAATTAGTATGTAGTCTCTCCTCGATAAAAAGATTATTTAGAATGTTGCTATTGTGAGCATGTCACTGAACTCTGAAATATATGATAAGTTCCCTAAATGTCTCTAAGGTTCAGTAAAAACGCACTTAAGAGTACCGCTGAAGACGTCACCCGTTAATCCCCCGTAATACCCCTCCGTTAGATAGCTACTTTGGCCGTTGGTTTCTTTAACCACTAAAACTCCAGTCCCGAAAGGATAACCCTCATGTCATCTGCGGATCTCTTTTTTATTTACTCCCTCTACTATTTGCGAAGCAGTTTTTCGATTAAACGGAGTTAAACGCAATATTCTGATGACAGCAGCTAGATAAGAAGCCACTGGCATCGTTCACATTCTCCTAAAGAAGAAGTTAATCACCTGCGATAAAATCGTGAAGGACGTGACCCCCGATATTGACGGCTAGCTAGAAGCCAAAGAATTTATCGTTATCCTAAAGACCCGTCAGAGACATTTCAAGGAGATCCAGGAAACGATCGAAAGGGTCAACAGTTATCAAGTTCCTAAACTCATCACCCTCCCCATCCTCGACGAAGTATCATCCTACCTAGCTTAGTTGAAGGACGCCGTGACACCCTTCTTTCCCCTTCTATTTCCTCGCCAGTCGTCTTCGGACGATGGGGTTGGTGTCAGCCACCTGCTTCAAAGCCTCTTCGAAGACCTCGTCCTCCTCTAACTCCCGGGAGAAGACGATTCCCGTCCGTCCCACCTGCTCCCGCCTCGTCAGAACCCGAACTCGCTCTTCCACTATTGCCACTCCAACCCCCACAATCCTCGCCACCTCACGCTCCCTGCCCCTAATGGGAGATTCCATGTGTCCACGCAGCGTAGGCTGAATAAGCATCAGCCTTTTATCGCATCCTGGCACCCGTTTTTCCTCCTTGACCCCTTCAACCCGCTGGAACCCTCCAAACCGATAAAACTCCAATTCCAAAGAGCGAAACGAAGCCAAGGGAAAGGTCACACACGCCTCCTCAAGGGCGTCTAAATAGATGTGGGCCTTCGGCGTATGGCTTGGCGTGGCCTGGGCGATTCGACGAGAAAAGATCTTGAAGCCCCCCATTTGTAAGGCTAATTCAACGGTGTGGGATGAAGCGACGTAGGGAAGGATCACGTCGACGTCGCTCTTCTTGTTCACGTCGCCCCTCGCGACGCTTCCATAGACGGCAGAAGACAGGCTTCTCGCCGCCAAGGCATCCATGATTTTAACGGCCTTCCCCCTAAGCTCCTGGAGTAACGCCCAATGGGCTGAATCGTAGACCGCCTCTTTGACGTCGGGGGATATCATTCCCACAGTCACCGAGGAGTAGTTGAGGCGTTTTCCTTAAATTGTTTTTCAAGACGCCCCGTCAACGGCTGTTACCGGCTTTCAAGCCCCGTTGAACGCCAGGGGAAGCGTTAGTTTGATATAGCGCCCCTTCAGACTCATACGTCACGAGGGAAGAGTCATGAAGTTTGTTAAGGTCTTGGAACGGCTTTCGAACGCGTGTGGCGTGGCGGGCAGGGAGGACGAGGTCCGCGCTCTCATGAAGGACCTGCTGACGCCTAACGTCGATGCGGTGCAAGAGGACCGTCTCGGCAACGTCATTGGCGTCCGCAGGGGACGGAATGACGCGCCGAAGGTCATGATCGCGGCGCACATGGATGAGATCGGACTGATGGTGAAAAACGTGACCGCGGAGGGCTTTGTTCAATTCACGAAGATCGGTGGAATCGACGATCGAATCCTCATAGCCCAAAAAGTCATCCTTCACACCGAAAAACGCCCTCTCACCGGAGTCATCGGATCGAAGCCACCTCACATCTTGAAAGACGCGGAGAAAAAGAAGGTCATTGAAGCAGAAGCCCTCTTCATCGATGTCGGCGCAAGCAGTAAGAAAGAGGCGGAGGCGATGGGGATACGCGTGGGGGACCCCGTTAGCTTCGACATCACCTTCACCCAGCTTGGGGACGACGTAGTCGTGGGAAAGGCCTTCGATGACCGCGTTGGATGCGCCGTCTTGGCCTCGGTAATGGAACGGCTTGGCGACGTCGACTGCACTGTCTACGCTGTAGGCACCATACAAGAAGAGGTGGGGTTGAGGGGTGCCACAACCGCCGCCTTCGGCCTTTCTCCCGACGTCGGCATAGCCCTTGACGCGACGGTGGCGGGGGGTGTTCCCGGCGTGAAGGAGGTCGAGACGTCCATCAAGATGCGTCGAGGACCCGCCATAACCGTAGCGGACCGGGGGCTCATCACCCACCCCAGAGTCCTGCGGCTGCTCATCGATGCGGCGGAAAAAGGCGGCATCCCCCATCAGTTGGAAGCGGGTTTACCCGGGTCGACGGATGCGGCGAGGATTGCCCTGACCCGAGAGGGCGTTCCAAGCGGGGTCATCTCGATTCCCACCCGATACATCCACAGTCCCGTGTCCATGCTGAGCCTCGATGATGCAGAAAACGCGGCTAAACTAGCCGTCGCAGCGATAGAAAACGTTTCCCAAAGCTTCTAGCCTTCTCCTCCCTCCCTCTCAGTCGACGTGTACCCATTTATGGCTCTAGCAGTTCCAAGTATCTTCCTCGTTCGGAGGTTCTCAGGGAGCCCGTAGTTTTCTCGTGGTGCTTCAAATTTTGTGTTACATCTAACTAGGCATTATTACGATCTGTCAACCCCCTAAGAAGCTGGCTGACGTGCCTTCAGTGAATGCTGTTCCTTCCTTGCTCCGTTGTTTGTGTGCTACGTCGTGTCTATGGCGTAGCGGAGTTGGGCGGCTATTCCACCCAGACCTAGGAGCTTTGCGCCGGCCTCATGTTGGCTCCCGACGATCATGACCCGTCCTCCCATGTGCTCAGCCTTTCGCATGAATCCTTCAAGGCGTGTCCTCTCCTCGTCATCCGCCTCCCTCAATACTTTGTCAGAGACAAGCAGGAAGTCGACAGCGCCATACTCCACGGCCTTCGTCACGGAATCCGCGCCGTAAGCAACCGTTCCCTGACCCACGCCAAGTCTGCGTAAAATCTCCTCCACTGCCTTGGACTCCTCGACAATCCGAATCCTTTTCGTTACCTTGTCCAGAACACCGCTTCGAAGAGCCTCCTTGACGCCTCCGACGCCTCCACTGTTCACCAACCCCACCACGGACACACTCTTCGCCATATCTGAACGCTTCTCCCGAAGGAACTTAGCAAAAGCGCCCTTCAAGAAGCCTGGGCCAACGATCGCGACTGCCCCCTCCTCTCGACCCCACTCCACGGCTAACACGTTTAACACGTCTTTGAAGTAGTTGGTGGTTGCTGCGGTTCTCTTATCGGCCTCGCGTTTACTCGGGAGTTTGGCTCGTATTTCCGCGAGGATCTGTAGTGTGTTTTGACGTAACACGGCTATGCCGCACTCGTCATCATCCATGGCCGTTATGAGGATGGGCGTTGTCTTCCATTTGCCTGCCCTCTCAACCATATCGAGTTCCCGTCGATGCCATTCGTCCTTCATGATGGTGAGGGGTCTCCCAACATAAACGGTAATGCTGTGGTGGCTGCCCTTTATCGCGTATTTCTCGGGTGCGTCAATTATGACGCCGTGGATTCTCAGCTTGTCATTCATTCTCTTAAAAATAGGTTTTTCCACCTGTATTCCGAGGTACAGGGACACCCGTTTCCCTTCCGTCGGCCTTGCGCCTACATTCATAACCTTGATGACCCTGCTCGAGCGGCCGTAGACTCGGTCTCCCTTCCCTACAATGTTATAGATGACCCACAGGTCATCTGGATCCGTAGGAACCAGCTTCATAACGCCGTCTTTAGCGTTAAAGGACAGGGTCTTCATCGTCTTCTCCACGTCTTACGCTAGAGAATCTTCCCACTTCTCTTATATACTTTCAAACGTGAGGACGCCAAAAGCTCGATATCAACGTTGTTCTAAAGATAGATGACGTTGATGAAAAAACCGCCTTTAAACCGTTCCCTCTTTCGTCTAGGCTGGCGTTGAGGACTTGTAAAAACGGGCGTGTAAAAAGGGAGAACCTGTATCGACTCGCGGAACATCTGGATTTTAACTTCATAATTATCTTCCTAAGTACCCAACAGGATCAAATAGAGGGTTTGGACGACGGATATACCTCTGCTTATCCCTCAACGCGCGTCACACCCCTTCCTAACTCGCTTCGTGTTCTCTCTTCCTCGCTTCCAACGCTCTTCACCCGGTCCTATATCGTTGGTTGGGGAGGGAAAGGCTCTGCGCATCCTAGTGGTTCCGGGGAGAGACCAGTATTTCTAAATAGTAGCGTAAGTAATTGGTTGTTGGCTTAACAATGAGTAGGGGAATTCAGGACGAGAGAAGTCTTGCTCGGTTGCTCTGGGAAAGAGGCTTCGCTGTGATGAGGGCTCCCGCCTCGGGGGCGGCTACCAAAATGGCTCGACCGGATTTGGTCGTTGGCAGCCGGGATCGGGGCCTCCAATTCGCCATCGAGGTGAAGACGACTCGCAGAGATGTCTTATACATTCAGGGGCCATCCATTGCTCAGCTGCTTGAGTTTTCCCAGCGTTTTGGATGTCAGCCCATCGTCGCCCTAAAGTTTAAGGGGCAGAAGCAGCCATGGCTTTTCATCCATCCTTATCAGCTGTTGACGACCCCCGGCTTAAACTATAAGATCTCCCTCAAAGACGCGTTGCTGAAGGGGATGGACTTTAAGACGTTTATTGGTGAAGGGGAACAGACGAGACTGCTGGCGTGAAGGAAGGCTTCATGGGGGACGTCGTGATTCGGAAAGCAGCGGAAAGGGACTTGGACGCCATTTACGAGATAGAGAGCATGTGCTTCAAGGACCCCTACCCGCATGCCTTTTTACAGACCTTACATCGCTTGAATCCCGGAACTTTTTTCGTTGCAGAGCGTGCTGGAACGCCTGTTGGCTACGTCATCGCCACCGAAGACCGAGGCCACGGGCACATCCTGGCGATAGCTGTCCATCCTTCCGAGAGACGAAAGGGCATTGGAAAACACCTCATCGTCGAATCGTTACAGACTCTTCGAAGCCTCGGGGTGACCACGGTTCGCTTGGAGGTTAAACGAAGCAACGTCGAAGCGCAGAGGTTCTACGAAGACCACGGCTTCACCTACTCCCACACCATCGAGCGATATTATGACGATGAAGACGCCATGATCTACTACCACGCCCAGCAATAGACGCCCACCAAGGGTCGAACTAGAAAAATATAAGCCTGATCTCCTTCATACCTTGATGTGAGGAAGCTCCTTGAAACTACGGATCTGGCCCCTAGATCTTAATGGCGAAGTCGCTGATGGCGTGTCGGAGGTTCGTCTGTGGGGAATCGATGACGACGACCGTCGTGTACTCGTCCTCGATAGGAGCTTTCAACCCTACTTCTACCTGCTCCTCGAGGAGGGGTTTGACTTCCCTTCAGTGATCTCCGAAGTAGACGCACAGGCCTCTCCTCTGTCTATTGTTACCGTGGAACGCGAAGCTGACAAAAAGTTTTTCGGCAGACCCGTCAACGCAATCAAGATAGGGTGTACCACAGCCAAAGAATGTGTAAAGGCCGGGCGTGTCCTCGCCAAGATTAAAGGTGTCAAAACCTGTTTGGAAGATGACCTTCGCCTCGCCTCGAAATACTTGGTTGACCACGAGGTTAACCCCTGTGGCTGGTGGGAACTTGACGTTGAACCTATTGAGAACGAAACCAATGCCCGGGTGGACGAGGTTTATCTGGCGAAGAGCCCACCAAAACAAATCGCGTTGACGGAGACGCCATCCCTACGAATCCTCTCCTTCTCCGCGATCTGCTACGGCACAAAGGGTACACCAAAGCCAGAGAGAGACCCCATTGTGACTCTGTCCCTCGCCACAAATAGTGGTGCGGTAACCCAGTTGGTGGCAGACGACTCCGATGAGGCCATCATAGAAGGCTTTGTCGCGTATATCCGTAACTTTGATCCCGACATCATAAGCGGCTACGGCATTAACACGTCAGAGTGGCCCTACCTCTTAGAACGCGCTCGAAGACATGGCCTCCAACTCCATGTAGACCGCGGCGACGGTGAACCCCACACAAGCGTCTACGGACACATCTCCGTGACTGGACGAGCCAACGTGGACTTCTATGAGTTTGCCGACGAGGTACCCGACGTCAAGGTGAAAACCTTAGAGAATATCGCCCGATACCTTGGAGCCTTGAAGGAGGGAGAGAGCCTCCCCATCGACGACACGGAGATATCGAAGCTGTGGACAGACCGAGAGCAGCGGCAGCGTCTCCTAACCCACTCCCTACAAACGACGCAAAGCGTTCTGAAGATCACCCAGACGCTACTCGACTTCGCGATTCAACTGTCCAACCTAGTCGGTCTTCCCCTAGACCACGTCGGAACGGCAGCCACCGGCTTCAGAACGGAGTTCTATCTGATGAAGCAGGCCCACAGACTCAACGAATTGATTCCTCGACGAACCCGACGACCCTACTTCCCTTATGCCGGCGCGACTGTTTTGAAACCGAAGCCTGGGCTCCACGACAATGTTGTGGTCTTGGACTTCAAGGCCATGTACCCCAACATCATGATGTCGAAAAACGTGTCCCCGGACACCTACCTGCACGAGGGGGAGCCCGTCCCGCCCAGTGGTGTCTACGTGGCACCAGAGGTGGCGCATCGATTTCGGAAACAGCCGAAAGGCTTCTACAGCACCGTGTTCACCTCCCTCCTCACGGCACGCGAGGAGCTTACGCGAAGGCTGGATGAACGCCGCGTCGACGACTCTGAGCATCGCGTCCTTGATGCTCGCCAACAAGTGGTCAAGGTCTTGACGAACGCGGTGTACGGTTACGCGGGGTGGGTGGGTGCACGGTGGTACTCCCGTTCCGTGGCTGAGGCCACAACGGCCTGGGGACGGGCCACGATCACGCGCACGATTGCCTTGGCGAGTGAGGCAGGCCTGAAAGTGATTTACGGCGACACCGACAGCATCTTCGTAACACACGACGTGGAAAAGGTCAGCCAACTGCTGGAGCGGGTTGAGGACGAGTTGGGCTTGGAGATTCGACCTGCCAAACTCTATACATCGGTTTTATTCACCGAGGCGAAGAAGCGGTATGCAGGTCTTCTATCAGACGGGCGGCTGGATGTTGTCGGGTTGGAAGTGGCTCGGGGTGACTGGACCGACGCAGCGAAGAACGTACAGGAAGCAGTGTTAAAGATCGTCTTGACAGAGCGGTCGCCTGAGAAGGCAGTGACCTTTATCCACAACTATCTTCGGGATTTGAGGGTGAGGAAGATTCCTTATCGCGACCTGATCATTTGGAAGACCTTGACAAAGCCTCTGGCAAAATACAAGGTCAGAGCCCCCCACGTCGAAGCGGCGCGACTCCTCTTGGGGAACGGCTGGGAACTGACGGTGGACGATAAGGTCGGCTACGTTATCACAAAAGGGGACGGACGACTTTATGAGCGTGCTGTACCATACCAGTTTTCATCTTATGACGAATTGGACTTGGAGTACTATGAGGTGAAGCAGATTCTTTCTGCCGCCCACAGGGTCTTAGCCGTGTTCGACGTTTCCTTGGACGATTTAAAGCTACAGAACCCAGTTGACACGTCGTATAAGTAAAACTTATTTTAGTCTGAAGGACAACCTTCGCTTGGCATGCGGTGCGTTCGATGGGGTGACGGCGTTTGAAGCTGGTTCCGTGGAGTCACGTGAAGTATTGGGGGTGCGTGAGATGTGGCGGATGCTGCAGACACACCACCGTGCAATTGACAACGCCAGAGTGGCTGATGCTCGTTAAAGCCTATGGATACGGAATCGTCGAACAAAATATCAGCGGCTTCTACCTTCGAAAAACAGTTGACGATCACTGTCCTTTTCTCTCCAAGTATTTACAGGGGTGGGCGTGTCGGTTACAACGTACGAAGCCCCTCGCGTGTAAACTTTGGCCCTTCAGAATCCGCGGAGACCCCCGCTTCGGCCGCGAAGACGAGGCTTATTATAAATACGGGAAGCATGACTTCTACGTTTACGCGTACCCCCAATGCCCCGGCATCGTATTGGGAAAGCCAAGTACATTATTCAGTCAGAAAGTGCTCCCCGAATTCCTCAACATACGGTTGGGTTTCCAGAACAAACAGATCCACTCCACATCCAAACTCCGTCCCACACCCTACTAGCTAGCTACTAATCAGTCACATACATCAATCGAGTTATTCCTCTTTCCAGCGACCACGTTACGGCCTTCACAAAGTCCATAGCCGTTTAGCGTGCGCGACCTAGATAAACTGAATATCGTTTTCGACTCATCGTTTTAACGAGGGAAATCTTCGAAATCCCTTCTCGCGGATCCCTCTCCGTCGTCTATTCCAGTAATTGTCTTGCATAGCTTTTGACTGTTCTATGGTTTTCTTCACTACTTCATATCCAGAAAGCTCGAAGAGGATGACATCAGTGTACTCCACCTCCGTCAAGGCGTCGTCGACGGCAGGCCAATCGTTTATCCCGCTGTCCGACGTTAGGTGTCTATCCGTGATACCATCGTTATCAAGAAGGGAAGAACTCGAAGAGTTGGCCAGCTCGTGTGTGCGGTGAGAGGATACTGAATTCCAGTAAGTGGCTTGTAACATTTGTCCGGGAGAGTGACTTGCGTGTGAGGCTGCTTCTTATTTAATCGGCGAAGTAGATAAATAACGCCCATCAAGTATCTATAGGCGAGGTATACGTTGTGAGTTCTGTGAATGTGACGTGGCTGGGACATGCCAGCTTCATGGTAAACGCAGGGGACAAAGTTATTTACCTCGACCCGTACGCGGGAGAGTACGCTGAGAAGGCTCATCTCATCATGATCAGTCACTCCCACTCGGATCACTGTGACTCCACCAAGATCCAAGCGATTCGTCAACGTGACACAATAGTCTTAGCGCCATCGGACTGCCGCTCAAAGATTGGGGGGTCAATGAAGAGCCTAAAGCCGGGGGAGAAAGCCGTTGTAGACGATATCGTCGTGGAAGCAGTTCCCGCCTACAACCATAAGCGGTTTCGGTCCCCAGGGATTCCCTATCATCCGAAAGATCTTGGCGTCGGCTACTTACTGACGGCTGAAGGCAAGACCATCTACCACGCGGGAGACACGGACTTCATCGAGGAAATGAACGCGTTGAAGGCGAGGAACATCGATCTGGCGTTGCTTCCCAGCGGAGGCACATACACCATGGACAACCCGGACGCTGTGGAAGCCACCCTAGCCATCAACCCCACCTTCGTCATTCCCATGCACCGTTGGGACACCAGCCCCGCAGACTTCAAGCGGGGGGTGGAGGATCGATCGCACATCACGGTCGTCCTATTGAAGCCGGGAGAACCATTTACGCTCCCATAAGTTCACTGGCAAGTCCTTATCAGTCGAGCACGGGCGCTTCGCGTTGCCGTCCCATGCCCTCTATGTTGATGATTCGCCGTTTACGTCTCAGCATTACCGTGTTTCGGATTCAACCACTTCGTTGCAGCGCGAATGATGGTGGTTTGCGTCACCAAACCGATCAGTTTGTAGTCTGGGTCAACGATCGGTATGCGTTGGATGCCTGTTTGAAGCATCGTTGCAGCGATTTCGTTTATGGGGGCGTCCTCGCTTTCTGTTATGAGGCTGGTTGTCATCAAGTCTTCGACGAGGAGGGCAGAGGCCTCGTTACCGGCTAAGTCGATGTCACGAAGCGTGATTATTCCCTTTAGCTTCTTCTCCTTGTCTATTACGGGCAGGGCTCCGACGCCATGTCGAAGCATGCGGAGACGCGCTAAAGCGACCCTGTTGTTGGGGTGAATGGTGTAAATGTTTCGTATCATCACGTCTTTGGCTAATATCATATCCAAGCCTTCCACCGTACTTTAATCCTTCTCTGAACGCTAAATAAAGTCTTCGACGATGAATGGGTCGAACGGATGCAGGTTGAGCCACGCCCTCTCTGACTCCTCCATTGTGACTTGCGTGTTACTCACATAGCTAGCGTCGGAGTTCGGTATAACAGCTAGTTAGCTAAGAGCTTACAAAATAATTTTACAGCAAATAAATGAACTGAACCTCGCTTTGTCATTCGTTTAAATGAAATGTGAAGCCATTTTCACTAAAACTTGTTAATTCACTCTTCCTCTAAACACTATTCATACCAATCTACTATCAATATAAGTATGTGAGAAAACTGATTTGTATATACAAGGGAAAACGAAACCAGCGTGAAAAGCCTTTTTAAGCCTTTTCTGACAGGAGTTTATGAGCATTATACAGTTAAAAGCCGAACCATAATAGGCTTTACTCAGCGTACCCTTCGGGGGGCGTCTCCCTTCGTTCCGTCTTTTCAGCTTAACAAGGAATAAACTAAAATTCATCTGTTCCTCCTTTATCTGCCAAATGGGGTTGTTGAAGTGAGTGAAGTTGAGAAGGAAGCCGCTGGGAAAAGCCGAACAGGTTTAATCGTGGCGGGCGTACTGATTGTCGTCCTCGTCATTTCAAATGTCTGGGTGTATACGACCCTGCAGACGCAAGTAGACGGTCTTCAAGGCCAGCTAGATACCTACGTGGCGTCTCACAGCTACACGGATTCCGAGTATGAAAGCCTGAATTCAACGTACAACGATTACGTTGACACCCACAGTCACACCGACTTGGAGTATGAGGCTCTGGAAGATGAGCGAGACGCGTTCAAAGCGCCAAAACTGAACCTGCTAAACCTCCAATCCACCGATGAGCGGTCCCTTGACACGCCGTACCTCCACTTTTATGGCGAAGTGTGGAACGTTGGAGCCGACACGGCACTCGACTGTCGAATCCACGTCACCGCCTTTCAAGGTGCGGTAAAAGCGATTGACTCCTGGATCGGGTTGGGCACAATACCTGGCGAAAATAAGAAGAGCCTCGATGTTGACATCGACTATGAAGGCACGCCTCTCACTGCGTGGAATGTTTCAGCGTATTGGGTGGATGAAAGCTTTCACTGATCTTCAAGACGCGTAGACTGACTAGGGAATATAAGGGATCTGGATGTGGGGCCCCCTCTTTCTTTCTTTATATCATTCTCCTTTCATCAGTTTGAAGCGTACTTATCGATGGAAGGTGCAGCCGTTTCCGATGAGAAATAAGGCAAAGACTTGGCCTTATTCCGTAACTACCGATTAGATGTAATGAAGGTAGTTATGCCTTGAAGCGGACGGGAAAGAGTCCTTACGGTGAACTTTATAACGTAGCTGTCCAATGGATTAGATGTGGTGGAACGTGACCGAGGGAAAGGG
>JAOZHB010000143.1 GCA_026015035.1 Candidatus Bathyarchaeota archaeon
TCTTATAGTATCTGTAAAAAAGTACTTATCTTGGCTCAAGGTGATTTAGGGAGAGTTACCGATGCTGATATTATGGGTTACTCTGTTCAGCGTATTAGGTAGCGTGTGGAATGTCCTTGCCGCTGCGGCCTTTCTACTGATACGGGAAAAAATACAGAGGGCTCTCGTCCCGTATTTAATATCGTATGCTACGGGCACTCTCCTCGCCTCCAGTTTCTTGGGCTTGATTCCCCACGCCTTAGAGCACCTCTCTCCCCTCCCCGTGTTATCAACGGTATTGCTGGGTGTTCTCCTTTTTTTCGTTCTTGAGAAAATAGTAGTGTGGCGACATTGCCACGATTCTGAATGTGAGGTACATGGGGCTTCTGGTACCATGCTCCTTATTGGAGACGGAGTCCATAACCTCACCGATGGAGTGATCATCGCTGCAAGCTTTTTATCCTCTATACCCGTTGGAATCATCACCAGTCTTTCAGTAATTGTCCACGAAATTCCTCAAGAAGTAGGTGACTTTGCGATATTGCTTCACAGTGGATACACGCGACGAAGGGCTCTACTATTGAACGTTGTATCAGGTTTAAGCAGCATTCCTGGGGCAATAATATCCTATTATGCACTGGAGGCTATGCATACTGCCATCCCCTACATTATGTCGATCTCAGCAGCGAGTTTTCTTTACATTGCTCTAGCAGACTTGTCGCCAGAACTTCATCGTAAGATGGGCGTTAAGCATGTGATTTATCAGTTTTTAATAATGGTTGCTGGGGTTGGAACGATTATCCTACTCCTTCAACTACACCCCTAAAAAAGGTGAACGTATACAGTCAACCCCATGATTCGTTAGACGTTAAAGATGAGTTTGGAACGGAGAAAGGGCAAAATAGAAGTTCATACGAAAGGTAAAAGGACTGGTGATGAGTACAAATACGGTGGAAAGGACTTGGAGGTTTAGAGGTGGATAGGTAATGACTGAAGTCAGTATTGACTACGAGGAACTTGGGCTGAAAATCGGACTCGAAAATTACACCCGTGTACGAGTGTAATCGAGTAAATCCATCAGCAACTGGCCACTTCTCAAAAGCTTTTCTGTGCGTGTAAATCAGAGCTTTCAACGTTAGACCCTGAAATAACCTTTTACAGGCGGCTCAGACCTGCCCAGAGCGAATTAGGAGAAGTGGACCCCGCAGCCGCTTTCGAGTTCACGAAGGGGAGGGTGTTTCTGTATGAAGCTGATCGTGAAGTCACATGTCTAGTAGAGATGGATGAAGAGCCCCCTCACCGCTTAAACGAAGAAGCGGTTGACATCTGTTTAACGGTTGCCTTGATGGTTGACGCTACTATCGTTGACGAGATTCACGTGATGCGGAAGATCGTGATCGACGGCTCAAACACGACGGGCTTCCAACGGACATGCGTCGTCGCGTTAGGCGGTGAAATCGAGGTTGACGACTTAAAAGTGCAACTTCAAACCTTGTGCTTAGAGGAAGATGCTGCGAGAAAGATGGGAGGGGACGGACTGACCACACGTTACCAGCTTGACCGATTATGTATTCCCCTCATCGAAATTGCCACGGCTCCTGTGATCTACACCCCTGAAGACGCTGAGAAGGTGGCTCTGGCTCTGGGAAGAATCCTTAGGGACTCAAAGAGGGTGAAGAGGGGGCTGGGCACGATTCGACAGGATTTAAATGTCTCCATTAAAGAGGGAGCATTAACTGAGATCAAGGGCGTCCAAGACCTCGGACTTGTTTCCACGGTTGTGGCGTTTGAGGTTCAAAGGCAAGTGGCGTTATTAAAGATCCGCGACGAGTTGGCGAGACGCGGGGTAAGACGGGAGGACTTATCGAAGGACTTCGTCGATGTAACGAGGGTCTTCACTGGAACACGATGTAAGGTTATAGAACAGGCTGTCCTAAATGGGCAACGGGTGCTGGCCGTCACTCTACCGAAGTTTCGAGGGCTCTTAGGACGCGAGTTGATACCTGGACTGAGGTTTGGAACGGAATTGGCGGATTACGCGAGGTTTTGGGGTCGTGTTGGCGGCATCTTCCATACTGATGAGTTACCTGCCTACGGAATATCATTGGGTGAGTTTGATGAGTTAAAGCAGGCTCTCCGCATTGGAGAAGACGATGCCATCGCGTTTATAGCTGCTGAGGAGGAAAACGCCCTCGACGCCTTACGCGCCGTTGCGGAACGGGCGAAACAGGCTGTGGATGGTGTCCCAAACGAGACAAGAGGAGCCACCCTGGAAGGGACCTCCCACTACTCCCGACCCCGTCCCGGTGCTGCACGAATGTATCCAGAAACCGATGTGCCTCCACTTCCCGTATCCCAGGAGTATTTAACCTTACTCAGAGGAAAACTTCCCGAGTCACGAGCTGTTAAGCTGGCTCGATTGATGAGGATGTACAGTCTAAATGATAAATTGGCGACTCAGCTCGTTGATTCAGAGTATGATGTCGTCTTCGAGAGAATCGCTACTGACACCAGTCTAGCAACTTCCTTCCTAGCAGCTACTTTAACCGAAACCTTGAAGAGTTTGAGGCGGGAAGGCTTCGACGTAGAGCCCTTTTCCGAGGACGTGCTCTTGGACTTGTTCAAGACTGTCGATGAAGGGGTGATCGCAAAGGAAGCGATACCCGAGGTTTTCAGGTGGCTTGGAAGTCATGAGGAAGCAGAAATACGTGATGCTTTAGAAGCTTTAGGTTTACGTATGATCTCCACTGCTGAAGTGGAAACAATTGTTGACCAAATTGTACAAGCAAATGAAGAGCTGATTCGTCAACGTGGGCTCTCGGCTTTAAGTCCTTTGATGGGCGTCATCATGAAGACGTATCGGGGAAGAGTGGACGCAAAGAAGGTCAGTCAAATACTTAGGGAGAAGATTGCACGTAGAGGAGGGTAAGGAAAACAATTTAAAAGGTGAAATACTAAAGACGCTTATTCGATTCGAAGCACTGCTTTGAGGACGCAGTACAGGGATGGCTACTCTTAAAGACGCGGTCAAGAAGTTCGTTAGAGGCTACCGTAAAACCGCTGTCTTCGCCTTAACGACCAAGTGCAACTGCAAATGCATCATGTGTGACATGCATGCAAAGAAGCCGGAGTACATCCCTCTCAACGATGCTAAAAAAGTGCTGAAGTTCCTTGCGGACAACGGGTTTTTAATCGCGTACTTTACGGGTGGAGAACCGACTCTACACCCCAACATCGTTGAAATCGTCGACTACGCGGGTAAACTCGGTGTAGTCACAACGTTGACTACTAACGGAAGCGTTAGTAAGAGCATGTTGAAGCGTCTGAAGAACGCTGGGCTCTACGTCCTCAGCGTGTCCTTGGATCATTGGGACCCGCAAATCTGCGAAATGATAAGAAACCACAAGAATATTATGACGAAAGTGTTGGAGACAATCAAGTATTCGCGGAGTATCGGTTTGAAGGCCTACGCCCTCGCTTTCTTGAACCCCTTCCTTGTCCAAGATGGTGTTGATAAACTCGTGGATTACACCAATAACGCCTTGCAAGTGCCTTTAGGTTTTTGCTACCCCACGAAGAGTGATGTAAACTCGTATGGGCTAGGTGGACAGCTGAGTGCGGAGGAATTATCTCGTGGAATGGATCTCAGTGTCAAAAAACTTTTGACCGCGAAGAAGAATGGTGGTAACATCGCGAATTTATGGGTGTACATGGAAGACGTACTCAACTTCCGAGAGGGGAATCAACCTAACTTCTACTGTAAAGGCGGAGAAGAGGTCATTTACGTGGATTGGCACGGGGACGTCTATCCCTGCTTCCTCCGAGAAAAGATGTTTAACATTCTTAGGGACAAACCACGCTTTTTAAAGGACGTGAAGTGCAACGATTGCCTAATCAACTGCTTCAGAGAACCCTCCATTCTCCCCCAACTCCCTTCTTCACCCCGCCTCCTGACCCTCGAAGCACTATATTCCCGCTCAAGCAGATGGCTCTATGGCTGAGTGTGACCTTACAACTCGAGGAAGCACATTCAGTTTTCGTTAATTTGTTATTCCTTGTTTATTGTTATAATCGTCCTTGACCTCGGACTCTACAATTTCGGAGATGTTGACGAGTCCTTTATAGAAGAATCTGTTATAACTAAAGCCTTTAAACCTCTGGACGCGTGACGAACGCTTAAAGAAACGCAGTATTTAACTTAAAACGTCATCCTTGAATGAAAGGAAAGGTTGTTTGGACCCCCAATCGTATTTCACCCAAATGGTATCCGCGTTTTTACATGTATCCTTTGCTCCCTCGATAATGATATACTGTTTCATCAGTGGTTGTCTAAGCTTTCATCGTACTCTCTCGTACAATCTGAGTACAAAGTAGAATGTCCTCAGTGGTTTAGAGGTACTTCTTAAATAGGGTTAAATGCCTACAATAAGATGTATTAAATTACGTGATGGATTTAGGAGGTAATGTTAGTGCCATACATTAAGCAGGAAAAAAGACCACTCTACACGAAGGAGATAGAGGCTCTGGTAAAGAAACTAGAGGAGCAACCTTTGACTGAGCAGGATGGCGACTTAAACTACATCGTCACAAGTATCCTTAAACTGCTGTATAAGCCACGATACTTCAACTACAACCGGGCTATTGGAGTTCTCGAGGCCATAAAACAGGAATATTATAGGCGGGTCGTAGCTCCCTACGAGGATACGAAAATCAAGGACAACGGAGACGTCCCATAAACACTCGCGCGCGCTAGTCGCTTAGCTGATGCATATCCAAACAATCTACTAAACACAGAGGACTTAACAGACGTCCCATTCGACAGAACAGGAAGAAACCAATACAGTGCGGGTATCCCTTTACACATATTGCCCTTCAATCCGAGGAGTGAACGTCATATGATGCTTCAAACAATCCTAGGAAACGATTCAAACATTCACAAACTAATCGTTCGGGGATACAACATCTACACTTATTAACTTAAAAAATAAAGGGGAATAACCCCCATTTTGGCTTTTCTTAACGAGCAGCTTTTAACAGTATATGTTATTATTACTCGTTTAACCACTTTTTTCTTTTAATGTCTCTTGGGCGGCTGCAAGTCGTGCAATAGGTACTCTGAA
>JAOZHB010000007.1 GCA_026015035.1 Candidatus Bathyarchaeota archaeon
GACGCCGCCAGCCACGTCGGTTGGGCCGTCCGTGCCATCGCAGTCGCATGCTGCGACGACAATTTTTTCGCTTCCGTAAATCCATGGTGCCATCGACAGGGAGAATTCTTGGTTTCTCCCCCCTTTTCCGGTAGCCTGTCCAACCGAAACAGTTGGTTCTCCTCCGAATATCATGACGCACGGTGGCTTGAAGGGTCTGCTGTGGTGTTCTACTTCGAGGGCTATGCCAGCCAGTGTCTGACCGATGTTACTGGCTTCAATGTCGTTCAGGCTTGAGCAGAGAATGTGGGCTTCGAGTCCATGCTCTTCAGCCCGCTTTTTCGCGCCTTCCAACATATACTCGGGACCCATCACCCGGAATCTGAATACGGGGTCATAGTAGAAGAGAGAGTGTATCGGCGTCTCATACGCGTCATATCTTGGGTCAATATGGGTTTTCTTGAGGTGAGAACGAACAGATTGGGGAATTTTGTCCCAGAGCTCGTATGTTTTTAGGATATCGATGGCGTCGGTGCTTGGAAATCTTCTATGACGGGTCGTGCCACCTGCCGGCGTTTCGCTTGAAGTGATATAGATCAGGGGTACGCCGCTGATTACTTTTCCCGTTCTCGGCATTCTCAGCTTTGATAACACTCGATTTTTTTCAGGCATGGAGGCGCCTTTCTCAAAGTAGAGCATTCTTGTCACCTCCCGCACGTCTTCTAAAGTGAGTCCTGGTGCAGGCCAGGTTAAAGTCGCTGAGCCCCCGCCTGACGTAAAATAAAAGACGATGTCGCCCTTCTTCACCGTCGATTCTAACTCATGTTTTCTCTTCGCTCCTGCCACGCTGTCCTCGTCCGGTATAGGGTGGCCCGCAAAGGTGACGTTTACCTTTTTACATCTTAATGCCTCCCCCTTCTTCGCGTTTATTTGACCATCCGTAACCAAGTCCCCGAGGCTGTCTTCAACGGCTTGAGCCATCCTCTGAACAGCCTTTCCCCCACCAAACAGGTATACACTTCCCACGTTAGAAAGATCAAAGAGTAAAGGCCTTTCCGCGTTGACTGTGTCGCGTACAGCATAGCTTTCGTGACCTATAACCAGCTTTCCGTCTTCGATGCGAATCATCTTTCTTATATTCGGGTAGGGATCCGCTGCTCTCAGGCCTGCTTCTATGATGTCTAATACGATCTTTCGCCCCTCAATATTGCCATGGGACGTTAACCCCTCATAATTTTTCACTAACATCCTCAAGCACCAAAAACTCTAAACGAATAGGATTTAAAATGTATGTTCATGCTTAAAGCTAGTTAGATTCAGCATGATGAGAGTTTTATACCACACTTGGAGGATAATAGGTTAGCTAACTATGCCAATAATTATGGTTGGTTATCTTTTATTAGCTAGCTAGTTGGCTGTGGTAAACACATTAATCATATTCGTCATAAACTATTTTATATAATCCGTACAATACCCTAAATAATACAAAATAGTAAAGGAGAAAGTGACAATGATAGTTATTGCAGCAATGATAACGACATTTGACGATCAGGGAGATGCGTATCAAAAATCGTTTAAAGAACTTGCAGCCAAAGTTCGCAAGGATCCGGGTGTAATTACTTATGTTCTTCATCGTATGATCAATAATCCATCGAAGTTCTTTGTCTTTGAACAATATGAGGATGAAGAAGCCATAAAATTCCATGGTTCAACTCCACACTTTAAGGAATATCGGAAAAAAACTGCACACATGGTAAAAGACCGTGAAGTGGGCTTTTATCATGAAGTTGATTAAAGTCTGCTATCTAACTCAAAATTCCTAATTACGTCTTTTTTCGCTAGTTAGCTAGCCCACCTCACAGGGAACAGCACACACAGATAGAGGCAATCTATAATTAAACCAGTAGAGACAAAACATCGTAACTCTAATAAACGTGGAATCTTTAGAATGCGCTCACAAATCGCTATCCTAATCGTCTAGCGCGCCCGCACGCGCTTTTCAACTTGACGTTCTACATATTTAACCCTACAGATATCACGCGAAGAGTTAGCTAGCTCAACGTGAGAAGGTAAGCGTCCACAGCCAGACATTGCAGTATCACAAGGTTATCGAGTAGCTAACTTCGAAGTCCGCTCCTTCAAAGCACGATCCCCCCTCACGGGGTACAAGTGTCACTCAACTAAGGGACTGTTCGCACGCGGAAAGAAAAGAATTTACAGGAAGTATGTCTCACAAGCGCGCGGGAAGCTCTTACGTTCCACCCTCTGTAACTATTCACAAAGAGATAATGCATCACAGCCTCTGATCACGTCAGCTTGAAGTTCAAACTCGTCCTCTTACAGGATCAGAGGATACGAGAAATTATTTAAAGGACGTTTCACTGTTTCTATGAATTTACAAACGACCGAAAGCAATCGCTGATGAAAACTGTCCCGATGCTAACGGTTTTAGTAGGTAAATGACGGACGTGGTATGAACGACTTTCAAGAGAATCTTATTAGTTAAGCCAGAAGGACGAACGGGCATAGGATTTGCTCTGGCGTTAATTCCGATAGGCTTAGAATACGTCGCAGCGTCGATCGAAGACGTCGTTGATGAAATAAACATTCTTGACATGGTCTACGAAAGACGGGGTTCATTTCCAGAGTTCTTAGAGGCATTTCGTCCCGATTTAGTGGGCATCTCCATGTCTGCCACCGAACATCAGAGTGGTTTAAGCGTGGCGTTAACCGCGAAGAAGCGGGGAATCTCCACGGTGTTGGGGGGCTATCACCCAACCGCCATCCCCGACGAATTGCTGTCTCATACACAGGTCGACATGGTAGTTCGTGGGGAGGGGGAAGTCACCATAAGGGAGTTGGTTCAGAAAGGTTCTCCTGAAGGCGTGCTCGGTGTCTCGTATCGAGAGGATGGAAAGGTAATTCATAACCCCGACCGTCCATTAATCGAGGACTTGGATACACTGCGCTTCCCTGCGCGACATCTTCGACGCCACGAATACACCAGTCTCGTGATCATAAAGGGTGCCATAGATGAAGTCCACTTATCTCGTGGGTGTTGGGGTCATTGCACTTTTTGTTGTGAGCCGTCGATGAGCAGAAGCCGGCAACGGTTTCGTTCCCCCGAGAACGTAATCGAAGAAATTAAGCAAATCAATGCGACACACAACGGGAAACCCCTGACGATCCTCATGGGCGACCCGAATTTTATGGGTGACGCCAAGAGAGTTGACCGGTTCTGCGATTTACTAAGTGAATTACGACTGGACATCGCGTTTCAAACCATGGTTCGAGCCGATTCAATGGCCAGACACCCCGAAACCGTGAAAAAAATGTGTGCCAACAACATCACGCACTTCTGCATGGGCATCGAAAGCCCGAACCTCAAAGACCTGCATTCGACGCGGAAAGGAGTAACGACAGCACTACAGAAAAAGGCGATCCAAGTCATTCGCGATTCCGGGGGGGTCGCCGCAGGCACGTTTGTCATCGGGTTACCCAATCAAACGGAAGAGGAGATCCAGTACTTTCCAACGTACGCGAAGGAAATCGGCTTGATGAGCGCGGCGTTCGGTATAGCAACACCCTTCCCCGGGACCGAGTTTTATGCGTCCGTAGAACGAGAAGGATTGATCGTTGAACGCGATTGGTCGAAATACGATGAGAACAATTCGGTATTTAAATTATCTACAATGAGTAAAGACCGAATTGAGGAATTGCGAACCTATTGTTTTGGCAAGTTTTGGACCCCGGACACCTTCTTTGACTGGCTTGCCGTCGAACAGACAAGAGACGCAAGGAAGACATCACTGTCGAAGTTTATCCTGGACCGATTTGCCCAACTAAAATTCTTGGCGCAAGCCGGCTTCACGCAACAAGAATCATCCAAGAACATGATTAATCATTTCAAAGTCTTTATCGAGGCCATGGCGGATCCCCGCGTTGAAGAAGGCACCCGGAAAGTCGGAATGCATCAAGTCCTAGATATGTCACGATTCCTCGCTATCCTGGGTCCACAAACAATCCAAGTAACCATAAGATACAATCACAGACCGCTTACCAGTTACATCATGAAAACCACGAGAAACACCGTCGAATACATACGAATCATATCAGGAAAACAGGATAACGCGACCATCAATTTTGACCTCAACTTCAATGTCGATAACTTCAATGGTCACAACAATTCTCGTTCGCAATTGATAAAAGGCGTGATCCACAATTACCTGTATCAGGTTGTAAAGCCATTAACCACCGGTAATTTACGCGAAGCCCTCAATGTACTTAAGTTCACCCTCGCTACCTCGATGGAAGCCGTTTCAACCCTCAGCTCTAAACTCGTTTAAAGGGACTCAGAGGCCACTGTTTATCCGTCAATGAAATCGTTAGCTAGTTAAGTCGTCCAACAGACGGTGGGGCTAGCGAGCTGCAGATCTTAATTGACGAAAAAACAGTTGAGTGAAGACGCGTGGAGCCTTCCGGGCAGGCTTTTATCTTGAAGTAGAAAAGCACCTAAAGGACAGCATAGGTATATTGACAAGTGGCATCCTACCCCGTCTTTAGCCAGCTAGCATTCCAAAGGTAGCTAGTTACAGCGCGAGCTATCAATAAATATAATAGATTACAGTATGAAGTTTGTTACTACTGAGGGTCTATTTTGAATTCTTCAGAAAAAATGGGTTTTATACGACCAGAAGACAGTAAACTTGAGAAGCTTGCGACAGGTATTCTCACGGAGGGACCTGTATGGAGTGCGTCAAAAGGCTTCTTATTGTTCAGCGATATTCGAGCTAACTGTATTTACAAGTGGTCCATGGATGAAGGGGTAACGGTGTTCCGGAGTCCAAGCGGAAACTCAAATGGTCTAACATACGACAAGAAGGGCGGTTTAATCATGTGTGAACATGGGAATAGGCGGCTCTCTAGACTTGACAGCGATAATACATACGCCGTTGTAGTAGATAGATTTCACGGGAAACGTCTCAACAGCCCCAACGACGTGGTAGTGAAGTCGGATGGCACGATCTACTTCACGGATCCCCCGTACGGCATCCAGCCTGACGAGCAAGAGCTTCCCTTTCAAGGCGTCTTCCGTTTCGATCCTGAGCACCAAAACTTAACGTTACTCGCAGATGATTTTGAACGGCCCAATGGGCTGACCTTCTCCCCCGATGAACGGGTACTTTACGTTGCTGATTCGTATCGGATGCACGTAAGAGTCTTCGATGTTAACCCTGACGGATCTTTAGGCGACAGTCGTGTTTTCGCTGAAACCCACTCAGAGTCGCCAGGTGTTCCAGATGGGATGAAGGTGGATGTTGAGGGCAATCTTTACGTTGTGGCTGCCACAGGAGTATGGGTATTCTCCAAAGACGGAGATAAACTAGGGATAATCAGAGTCCCAGACCCTAGACCCACCAATTGCGGCTGGGGAGATCAAGACTGGAAAAGTCTCTTCATCGCCGCAAGAACCTCCGTCTATCGTATACGGTTAAGCATCCCAGGACTCCGCACATCCTAACAAGAAACCTAGCTAGCACTTCAGCGAGGATCTTACCCTTCTCTAGGATTTCTCTACAGCTAGCTAACTACAAGTCAAGTGACATTAATCCCAACGCCTACGTCTATTATGGGTGTGGTAGCCACGTCTCTTTCAGCTAGATTGCTAGAGGCCGTCCCTGATGACTTCGCAGGTGTCGAGATAGTCGAGTTCTGACCATTAGCGCGCGCGCCAGTCACGCTGATGTTTTATTTATCCGACTCATTGGTTACGCGTAAAATTTATAAGTAAAACAATCATCGTTGATATCACTAACGATATCAACCTGCTAGCTAGTGGCTAGCTATTAATCTCGATTGAAGGTCGTGTTTATTTTTGAAATATCGTATATTAGGTAATACTGGAATTGAATTATCAGCCATAGGCTTTGGCTGTATGAGGCTCCCCCCTGAGAACAGCGTGGCGATTCCGATGATGCGCCGCGCAGTGGAATTAGGTATCAATTACTTTGAGACCTCGATAACATACTGTCAGAACAGGAGTGAGATACAATTAGGACTTGCATTGAAAGGTATGAGAGATGATGTATACGTTTCCACGAAGAGCCATATACATCGAGAAGGGGAGAGGGGTTTTAGAGGGATTTCGGAGAGGGATTCAACGGGCGAGGACGTCAAGAGCAACCTCGAAGAATCCCTGCATAAGCTGGGGACGGACAGGGTCGACTTTTACCAGTTCCACGGCTTCACCTTGGAGAACCTTCCGGTTGCGATGGCAGAGGATGGACCGCTTGACGCGTTGAAGGCGGCGAAGGACAAAGGCCTCATCGGCCACATTGGCTTCACGAGCCATGACACGCCTGCAAACATCATCAAGATTCTTGACACGGGCGAGTTTGAGAGCATGACTGTCTACTACAATCTGCTTCAGATGGAACGGAGAGGTCGAGGAGAACTTGAGAAGCTGGTGTCTGCAATTGAGCACGCGAGGAAGCTGGGTGTTGGAGTCATCGTCATGGGTCCTCTGGGCGGCGGAATCTTGGGGACACCGATTGAGAAGCTGCGCGACCTTATTCCAAGCACATCCAACCAGGTTGAGCTCGCCTTCAGATACTTGTTGTCGATTCCTGGGGTGACTACGCCCATTAGCGGGATGACGCGGATGAGCGATGTCGAGGAGAACGCTCGGATCGCCAGTGAGTATGAGCCCCTGTCAACTGATGAGTTGGCAAGGATTGAAGCAATTATTGGTAGGTATTCGAGTTTATTAGCACGGTTCTGCACGGGTTGTGGATACTGTCAGCCGTGTCCGAGCGGAGTGAGGATTCCAGAGATATTCAATCTAGTAAACTTCTATAGGGTCTATGAGGTAGGGGATTGGGCGAGGCAAGGGTATGAACAGTTGCAGTCCAGTCGTTTCCATGGGAGTGCAGACTTATGCATTGAGTGTGGTGCGTGTGAGGAGAAGTGCCCACAGAAGATTAGCATCCGCGATGAGTTGAAGAAGGCACACACCCTATTAACCAAAGCTAGCTAGCTACACTAAACAGAATATGTTGCGAAAGTAGCTGGCTCATGTGCGATCTTATTGATTTCACTTTGGAGTACGTTTAAGCTGAAAATAATCGATAATTTGAAAGAATTCTGGCGAAAACAATCTAGAAACTACAAGGTTTTTTTGATTAGGGATACAATAGGCAGACTTGGAGGGGGAAGAGCCCCACCTGGAATGGAACCCAGGGGTGGAGGCGCATACTGGTCCATCTTCATGGATCGTTTAGGTGCGACTTCGATTGAGATAGGTTTGATACGCAGCATCAGTAGTGCCGTGAACGTGCTTCTCGCACTCCCGTTTGGTTGGTTGACGGATCGCACTGAAAAGATGAAGAGATTATATCTTGTTGGCAGGGCCTCGTTCATACCAGTTGCACTGATGCGTTTCCTAGCGACAACATGGCCCTTCTGCCTCCTCATCAGCGTTTGGGAAACTATCTCCATGAGAATCACGGACCCTGTCTCACAGATTATTTCGATAGACTCACTCAACAATGAGGATCGCACTACAGGACTATCCTTACATCGGACCATAACGTCCATTGCGGGCATTGTAGCTCCCTTGATTTCCGCCTATGTCATCACCTCTTTTGGTGGTCTGGACTCAGCTGACAGCATCAGACCTGTCTTCTTCATCCAATTCGTCCTCGGCATCATCATTTTTATGCTCTTAGTAACCAAGATGCACGACGTCAATTTTCAAAGAGTGAAACGGGATGCTAGTGTCCTAGGCCATTTCTTCAGCGTCTTTAAAGACGTGCCTGTATTGAAGTTTCTTCTTCTCAGGCGATGTGCTATGACTTTTATTAATCAATTACGGATGCCCTTTAACGGACTTTACATGGTCGACGTGAAGGGAGCTGACGAGTTTATCGTTGGTTGGAGGGGAACTGCCTCAACCGCTCTCATCGTACTCCTATCGATGCTTATTGGTCAACTAGCTGAGAGATACGGGAGGAGAAGGATTGCTTATTATGGTCGCGTATTTGGCTGGTTGTCATATTTAGTAACAATATTTACTCCGTTAACCCATCCGGAGTACTTGATCGTAGCTGGCTTGTTGGAGGGTTTACGAATGGTCATGTTCATTGGGTGGCAGGCCTTCGACCAAGAATTGATTCCCTTAGAGGGAAGAGGTCGGTATTCGGGGGTATCTATGCTAGCAAATGGAATTGTAGGCGTCATCGCTCCAATCCTGGGTGGAGTAATCTGGAATATTAACCCCGATTATATCTGGTGGATAAGCCTCTTTGGCGACGCCTTCCTCATTCTTCCATTAATGATTATAATAGGATACAAAGTCTCAAAAACCTAGTTAGCTGCAGTGAGTGATGATTTCCATGAAAAGCGCGAGCGTTCTTCATGGATGTTTAATATGTGTCATTTTTCCAGCTAAATGCTTGTTAGCTAACGGTACTTGAATAAAGATTTAACGATGTAGTCTAGCGCACGCTATAAAATGGAGGGAATGAAGTGGGGATTTCAGACGAATGCTTGATTCTCGGAAACGCTCTTTGGCCACAAGATGTTTACGTAAAGGTGGGAACGAGGATCTTCCGTTCTGTAGGTAGACTCTCTTTCGTAATGTTGAATGAGCGACCATCCAATCGCTCGTTGGGCCTGTCACTTTTCACCAAGAAATCATCGACCCGATGGAGCCTCGTGCTCATCCACTCGCCCTGACCTGGAATATCCGCGTTGTAATGCATCGGCACAACAATTTTCGGATCTAAGCGCTCTGCAATAGAGGAAGCCAAATCCGGGCCTATAGTGGGTCCTCCGCCAACGGGCGTTATAAGCACATCTATCCTCCCAATTTCTTCGACCTGCTTCTGCGTCAAGTCGTGGCCCAGATCGCCTAAATGACAGAGCCGGAGACCGTCGAGGTGCACCACATAGATGCTGTTCGTCCCGCGTTGGCTGCCGCCCTCGGCGTCGTGAAAGGTTGCTACGCCTGTCACGGAAATCCCTGCGACCGCTCTTGAGCCTACAAAGCCCTCTATGACGGTTCCTCCCTCTTTCAGAACGGGGCCCGAATGGTTGTGGTCTCTGTGGCTGTGCGAACAGAGTACCACGTCGGCAGTGGCTTTTGGTTCAGGGATCCCAAGTCCCGTAAAGGGATCCATAACTACAGTTGCTTCCGCGCCCCTCAACTCGAAACATGCATGGCCGTGCCAGATCACTTCAACCATATGAACTTCACCCTCGTTTCTGATATTCTTGTTACGAAGTATTTTAGCTCTTCCATTACAGGATTCATTTAAAATTGGGAGTTTAACTAGCTAGCGTCCTGCTAGCGCGCGTTAAGCGTCTGTAGGCGATACTCTTGTAAATTGGGGGTGGTCATCGTAAGATTCTGAACCGGGGGTGTGAGCGTTCCAACGTTACACCTTTATCCATAATCATTTGCCCGTTAGCTGCGTCCACCATCCCGATGATGGGGAAGACCGCGTCAGCCGTCTCAATGGGGCCGTAGAGAATGAAGTCCGCTCCGACGGCCGCAGTCATCACGTTCGCTGAAGCCGTGCATAACTTGACGGACTGAGGTCCATACTTGACTTTCAGCCGTTTCGCTGCGCTGCTTGTGGCGTTGTGCGGTCCGCAGCCCACAGGTAACCCATATTTCGCCTTCAACGTGGAGAGAGCCCAACACGCCTGCCCCAGAGTCGCAATATCGAGAACGCAGGTGTCGATGAGTGGTTTAGTTATGCCTGCTTCTTTGGCTACGAGGAAGAGGCTGTCAATTGCGGTGACTCTGCCTCTTCCAGTGAAGTCTTTCGTGTTCAGGGCTAGCAATACGGCGCTTTCCAAGCCCACCTCCCTGATCTTCTCAAGCTCAACAGGTTCATATCGAAGGGTGAGGGAGTTGTAGACGATTCTGTCGAGTAACCCGCATTCGCGTGCGTAGTCCAATCCGGACCTGTTTATGGACGCGGTTATGCCATCCATCAAGATGGGGGCATCCGTGCTGGAGGCGACGAAATCGAGGTATTTTGGTAGGACCTCAGTGGACGCACAGACCAGATCGATCATGCATGGATTTCCCGTCTTGTCGGCGAGTTCATCCTGATGATTGATTAGCGCTTCCGCTTTCATCCGATCGAAGACGCCTGTTGTCGCATCTTCCACGATCTTGTGACGGTGATAGAAGATGCTTCCGATCAGGATGGTGGGGTTCTCGCCAAGCCGACCACCCACAGTTACCCTGCCGATCTTGAAGGCCGTTGGCTCTGTTTGCGTCTTGAACAAGGGAAGATCCTTCCACATCATGCATACGTTATCCGTCATTAAAATAAAAGTCTTATATAATTACTTGCTGAAGTGAGTATTGTGATTGGAGAGATGTCTCAAGATACTCTTGTATCCGCGTTGGCGGATTTAAGGGAAGAGGAAGCGTTACAGATCGTCCAAGACAAGCTGGCGACGGGTGAGAATCCCTTGACGATACTCGAATCGTGTCGAAAGGCCGTGGGGATCGTGGGGGAGCGGTTTGAGAAGTCGGAGTACTTTCTGCCGGATTTGGTCATGGCGGGTGAAATTCTCAAGGAGATTTCGGAACTTGTGAAACCGAAAATGGCGATGGTTGGCGAGGTAAAGCGGGTGGGAAAGGTCGTTATCGGGACCGTGCAAGGCGATATCCATGACATCGGAAAGGACGTGGTGACTTTCATGCTTGACGCCAATGGTTTTGAGGTTTATGATCTCGGCGTCGATGTGCCTCCGCAAGCCTTTGTGGAGAAAATCCGGGAGGTGAAGCCCGAGGTGGTGGGATTAAGCGGGCTTTTAACCTTGGCGTTCGATGGAATGAAGGCCACGGTAGACGCGATCACGGCCGCGGGCTTGCGGAACCACGTGAAGATCATGATCGGTGGGTCGCAGGTCGATGAACGGATCAAGGAATACACGAAAGCTGACGCGTATGGATCCGACGCGATGGCTGCGGTCTCCTTGGTCAAAGAGTGGATAGGCGGGACGTAAACCATGGACCTTTCCCCTGAAGAAGAATATAAAGCGCGTTTAAAGCGGATTGAGGACGCGGTTCAGCTGAAAGTACCGGATCGGGTTCCGATCTTAACGTCGTTAGCGATCTTCCAACTACATTACATGGGCGTCACATGTGAAGACGCATATTTTCACCCTGAGAAGTGGTGTGCCGCTACCAAACAAACGGTCCTCGATTTTCAACCCGATATGTACCGACACAACATCACGTCCGGCCATATCCACGAATACCTCGAGAATAAACAGTACAAGTTACCGGGTCGTGGCGCACCCCCCAACAGTACGCACCAATTCGTTGAAGGCGAATACATGAAAGCCGACGAATACGAGGCGTTACTCAAAGACCCCGCCGATTACGCTCTACGAACCTACATGCCCCGCGTATACGGGGCGCTTGAGGCCTTTACCCAGCTTCCACCCCTCACGACTTTCTTATATGGTCTGAGTGTCGCGCCAAGACTGGCTCAGCCCGATGTTGTCAACGCTTTTGAGGCCCTGTTTCGAGCGGGTCGTGAAATGACGCGGGTGGCAACGATGGTCAGGGACCTGGAGCGTGAACTGGTGGAGCTGGGGTTTCCCGCTGTGGGGCGTGGGGGAACGGGGGCGCCCTTCGACTTCATTTCAGATGTGCTTAGGGGAATGCGGGGGTCGATGCTGGACATGTATCGACAGCCGGAGAAGCTCCTTGAGGTTCAAGATAAGCTGTTGGGAACGCGGATCGAGCGAAGTGTCTCCGCAGTCAAAGCGAGTGGAAATCCCCGGGTCTTTGTCGCCCTGCACCGAGGAGCCGATGGCTTCATGTCCCCTAAGCAGTTTGAGACCTTCTACTGGCCTGGCTTGAAGAAGGCTATTTACGCGTTGGTCAATGCGGGTGTAACCCCCTTCATCTTCTTTGAAGGAAGCTACAGCCAGCGGCTGGAGTACCTTCGGGAGCTACCGAAAGGAAAGATCGTGGCGCAGTTCGACCAAACCGACATGGTGAAAGCCAAGGAGGTCATAGGCGACACCGTCTGCATCATGGGCAACATGCCCAGCTCCCTGTTAAGCGTCGGAACCCTCCAAGAAGTCAAAGACTACGCGAAACAGCTCATCGACGTCGTCGGTGAGGACGGCGGGTACATCATGGCTGGTGGACACAGCTTGGCTGAGGCCAAGCCGGAACTCGTGAAGGTGTGGATTGACTTCACCAAAGAACACGGCGTATATAAACAGTAGACTCACATAAGCATGCCTTACCTTCATGACCTCGCTTGTAACGTCAACATAATCGTGAGTACTTCCTGATGTCTGAGCGTACGCTGTAAGCAGTGACATACTTACTTTACTATAGCTAGCTAATTGGAGTAGGGTTAATCCCTATATTGATCGTCGTCATTGTGCTTGTACGTAGACGCGTTCATGACTAGTACAATTTAGATGATTAAAGCTAGCTAGCTAAACTGAGATATGATCAGCTAGCTACTAATCTCTAAAAAAATTTATGTACAGCAAATAGAATAGACAATCAAAGAACATTAGACAGGATGTAATGAAATGCCTACATTTCCACATAAATATCTAGAAAAAGTGGCTTTCAACATTTATAAAGCAGCTGGAGTGCCAGAGGAAGAGGCCCGCACCGTAACCAAGTACCAGGTTCAAGCCAACTTGGTCGGTCACGACTCCCATGGTGTCATACTCCTACCCTCATATCTGGAACGAATTAAGAGAGGCGTCATAGTCCCCGGTGCACCATTCGAAGTGGTTGGTGAGACTCCCACCACCGCTCGCATCAATGGTAATTGGGGCTTCGGATTCGTTGTGACAGAGAAGGCAATGCGTATGGCTATCGAGAAGGCTAAAAATCATAATGTGGCGGCCGTGACTGTCTTCTACCAAAGTCATGTCGGTCGACTTGGTAGCTATCCTCCAATAGCAGCTAAGGAGGGCATGATCGGGTTGATCACCGCTGACTCAGGAGCAGGACGCAAGCAAGTAGCACCATTCGGTGGTAAGGAACGTCGCTTAGGTACTAATCCTCTAAGCATCGCAGTTCCCAGCAACCTAGATGGCACCGTTCTTCTGGACATGGCCACCAGCGCCGTGGCTTCAGGAAAAATTGGCTTGGCAAGAGCTCGTAAGAAATCTGTCCCATTAGGCTGGATAATTGATAAGGATGGTAATCCCACAACCGATCCCAACGACTTCTCTGCGGGGGGAGCCCTCCTGCCCGTGGGTGGTGATCTGGGACATAAGGGCTATGGCCTTTCAGTCATAGTGGAGATACTGTCAAGTATACTAACCGGACTCGGCTATGGCGACTACCGTGAGCAATGGAAGGCTCGTCACGGAGTGGAGTACCGTCATAACGACGGTTGTTTCATCTCTGTCTTCAACGTTGAAGCCTTTTACCCCCTATCAGACTTCAAACGTGATGTGACGGAGTTCGTCAAATTCCTCAAGTCCTCTAAACCAGCTGAAGGCTTCGAAGAAGTTCTTTATCCAGGCGAACCAGAGTGGCTCACTGAAAAGAAGCGTCGAAGAGAAGGTATCTTCATCGAGGACGGGACTTGGGAGCGTATCACTGCATTAATCGATGAATACAAGCTGAAGAGCGATATAGGAACACCATAGCATCAATCCAGAAAGTAAACCCCGTCCTCTCCTTTTTTCTTTTTTTATTGAGTTATTACACGCTTCAGTCTAGATTTTAGGACCCGTGGCCTGTGAAGACCATTCAAGCTTAGAGATTACATCGAGTAGAGCTGGCTTTCCAGAATTCATGACCTTCAACGCCCGCTTGATCGCTGGGATAATCTCATCAGGCTTCTCAACTCTCTCACCATATCCGCCCATTCCTTCAGCGATTTTAGCATAGTCTCCAGCGTATTTCCAATGAGATGGGGTATCTGCAGAGTAGTGTCCTAACCCTCCATTGTTAGGTATAACAACAAGTATCGGTATCCTATGTCTTGCCGCTGTCTCAAACTCTATTCCTCCTTCACCAAAGGCTCCATCGCCTGTAAAGCTTAGAACCGTCTTTTCAGGTTCTGCGAGCTTTGCTCCGATAGATCCAGCGACTGAGAAGCCCAGTGTGCTGTGATGCCCCCACCCTAGATATCCCCTTGGCACCGACGTCTCCCAGAATGGGACAAACTGGTTACGAGGCCAACCAGCGTCATGGGTCGCCACCGCATTCTTTCTATCTATGGTGTTCTGTAGATCCCAAATGGCTCTGTACGGGTTGATCGGCACCTCATTTGAAGTCAGCAGCGGCATCCACTTCTTCAGCCACTCCTCCTTCAAACGCGCGATCTCGTCGGTCAAAGACTCATTCGGTCTGCGGCCCCCATCCCCAATCTGCTTCTTAACCTCATCGATCATCTGCCTCAATACCAGTTTTGCATCGCCTACAATAACGTGGTTAACCCAGTAGTCTTTGTTTATGGCATATTCGTCGACAATCGATTGGATAATTACCTTGCCCTCTGGGACGCGAATACCCGGCCCTCTTGAGAGACTGGCTCCTATCCCAAAAACCAAGTCGGCCTTACCCAAGAAGTGTCGCCCCACATCGCTGGCCGCCTGTCCTGAAACGCCAACCGATAACGGGTGATTCTCAGGAAAAACGCCTTTTCCCTTCATACTCGTCATTACAGGAGCTTGAACCAGTTCCGCAAGCTCAATAAGCTCGTCCCATCCACGAGCGTAAAAGACGCCTTCACCAGCATAGATAAGAGGGTTTTTGGCAGCAATAAGGGCTCGTACTGCAACTTCTACATCACGCAAGTCTCCTCCAGACTTCCATCCCTTAATCGCCTCATATTTGAAGAGGTCGTGGTCAAACTCTTCCATTGGTACCTCAAAGGGCATCTCAAGAAAAACTGGTCCAGGTTTACCCGTTCTCAGATAAGTGAAAGCCCTCCTCAGAAATTCAGGTACTCGTTGAGCTAAGTTTATGCGTTCAGACCACTTGGTTATATTTCGATAGACAAAGAGAGCGTCGAAGTCGTTGTTAGCAGCTCCCGCACCCAATTGCATTCTCCTCGCTTGTCCAGCAAATACTAAGACCGGTGAGTTATCAGCGTAAGCCTGCGCGACCCCTGCGAAGGCGTTCTCGACTCCTGGTCCGCTATAGAGGGCGTTAACACCAACTTGACCGCTAACTCTCGCGTAGCCATCGGAGATGTTAGTTCCACCTCTCTCGGTCCTTGGAAGGATTGTCCTGATCCCAACGGCGTCTGCCTCGTTAATAATCGAGGATACGGGGGAGCTAGGCCCTCCACCAGGATAAGCTGTTACAAAGGGTATTCCTTCAATTTTTAGAATCTTTGCGATGGCTTCAGAACCTCTCATAATAATCTCCTCATGCTGGTATGTACACAACAAAAATATTTAAAGTAAAGGCTTAGCTAGCTAGTTACTACTAGCCCCCATCCAACTTTTTGAGTTGTAGGTTTGAAGCAAAAAAGAAAAGAAGGTATATATCGGTCATAAAGGGGTACTGAGCTTCACAGATGAGTGCACTGCACTAATGGAACAGAACACTACGGTTGATAGGGATATTGATCCAGCAACTCTTCTTTAACCCTGCCAATACCTAATCCAGGTTTGGTTGACGGTATTATATAGCCCTTCTCGATTCTGATGGGTTCTTCTAGGAGTTCTGCATAAATGCCTGTCATCGTTCCAATACCTTCTTGTGCGAGGAAGTTGGGACTGGTAACGTCGAGTTGTATATTCGCTGCAGCGTTTACCGGTCCGCACGCCATCCACGGCGCAATCTGTGCGTTGTAAGCCTCTGCCATTCCCGCAATCTTCTTTGCCTCTAATATCCCGTTCTGGCCAACCATGATTTGTAGGATCTGAACGGCATGCTTCTCGAGCAAGATGCGGAAATCCCACTTCGTGGAGCACCTTTCGCCTTGAGCGATGGGGACGCTTGTGTGCTGAGCGACCCTAGCCATCTCGTCGACGTTCTCCATTGGAACCGGCTCCTCGAACCATAGACAGTCATACTTCTCCAGAATCTTAGCATATCTGATGGCACTATGGGTGTTCAACTGGCCATGGGTCCCCATAGCGATGTCACATTCATCTCCAACCGCGTCCCGCATACTCTTGAGCACAGAATCCGTATATCTCAGCTCCTTCAGAGAGATTTCTCGGGGGTATCTCACCGAAGGATTATACGCGCTTCCCCCAGGTATTGGGTCAAACTTAAAGAGGGTGAAACCTTGCTCAACCACTTTAGCCGCTGCCTGCCCGGCTTTCTCTGGTGAATCCCCAGCACGCCATTCAGCCAAATTTGAAATGTATGAATAAGCTCTCAACCTCTCGTTTTTCACGCCACCTAAAAACCTGTAGATCGGTTGGTTCAACGCCTTCCCAACGATGTCCCAGCACGCCATTTCAATCGCACCTACCACTTGCCCATGGAAGACACCTGGGTGTTGGAAGTGATGGGAGTGAGATCTGTTATCACCACTGCGATAGCTACCCTGCGTCTTGTAGAGGGATTCCCAGATCGCTTCGATGTTAAACGGATCTTGACCGATCACGAACCTTTTCCCATATTCTTGAATCGCCTGTGCATGCGTATGCTCCCTAAGCCAAGGTGCAGGGCACTCACCCCACCCTTCAACTCCATCGTCAGTCACTAACTTGCAGAATACCCAATTGCGTCGACGAACTCCTACGATGTAAGTCTTTACATCCACTATTTCCAAAATCAATAACCCCAAAGACAAATTGATGCCTTTGACAATATAACCTTTTTTAAACGAACTAAGATATAGACGCGTCCAAAGATACCCTTTAGGAAGGAATCACCTCCCATCCAAACCTATGTGGAAACAGAGATAACTAAGGGTAAAGCTTGCAGGGGAGGAGATAGCTAACATAAACCTGGTAGATTCAGGTAGTTGGACTCGTTTCAAGGGTTTTATCGAAGAAAAAGCGTCATCCCTTTTATAAAAAAGGGGGGTGAAAGAATCTTGGCTCACCAGATGTCCTTAATGACGTGTTCGAGATCCAGTGATTTCAAGGTCTCTTGAAGAGGTTTACCTGTTTTGACGTCCCATCCCAGTATGCTGTAGTAGTTGTTTAACATCTCGTCCCAGTGGGGTCGTACCCCTATTCCCTTGGTCGGTCCATCCACGGGTGTGGAGCCGTAGCGTTCAGAAGGGGCGTCATGTTCCCGCGTTATACCGCACTGCACGTTGAAGGCTCTCATCAGATTTACTGCTCGTAGCCCCGCGTTCCGAGCCTCCTCCTGCGTCATATCCCACCCCGTCGAGGCTTTCATTGCCTCGGTTAGGAGGGGGAGGTTCGTCCGGGTATTGAACCTGCATGTTCCAAGGCTGTCCTCGAAGATCATGCGTCCCTTGGATGTGGCTTCGTGGGTGGAGACCTCTACGGGATATCCCGGTCCCCTTAGTTCTGGTATATTGGGGACGCCTGCTGTTTCGAGGGTTCCGGTGTTGGATGTGCAGGTGTCAAACATCTCGGTCCACCGTGTCCGGTGGTCATGACCCCGTGGCGTGTTTCCCTTCATGGTGTAGATGGCGGCTTTCGCGGCTTCCCCTCCGACCTTTTGTGACGCTCGCATCACGCCTTCCGCCAGGAAGTCGCCGCATCCTACTCGGTTGGCGATCATGTGGAGTAGCTGCTTCACGGCTTCAGTGTTTCCCCAGGTCATATCGAGGCCGTCCAAGACGCTCTTCGTGAGTAATCCACGCTCGTAGCATTCCATGACCCATCCTACCAGCCACCCCGATTCATTGTTCTCTAAGCCCAGTCTGTCCGTTAATCCCGACAACATCATGGCTGAAGCAATGTCTTGATTGTCAATAACTGGACCCCACGCAGCCAGCTGCTCGTACTCGGGCTCTTCGACAACAGTGTCCTTGTAGGGGCCTGAGGTGATCTTCATCATAGTGGAGTGGGTCAGCCGACACGCCCAGCAGGGGTGGGGCGTGGGATCAAAGGTTTTGCGAATGTACTCTTCACTGAAGCCGACAAACTTTTCTTGCGGGATATCCCACAGGTTCGTCGTGTAATTCTTTATCGGTAAGGTTCCTGGTGTTCGAGACGGTCGTCCAACGCCCCCTACGGTGCCTGACCAGCCCTTGACATTCTCGTAGAGTTTCTCAGCGATTTGGCGAAGCGTCGCTCGGTCCTTCGTCTGAACCCCCTTCGTGCCCCTTGCGACGGCGATTGCCTTCAACTTTTTAGACCCCATCACCGCCCCCGTTCCATTGTGACCGGCCGCATGACCCTTGTCCACAAACACACTCGCAAACCGAACCACATTCTCTCCCGCTGGTCCGATTGAAACAACACTCATCTGTAAATCCTTTTTTCCCAACTCGTCCTTAATACAGTCGACGGTATCATAGGTGTTTGTATTCAACAGGTGACTGGCGTCCCTTAACTCAACTGTGTCGTCATCGATGTGAAGGTACATCCACCGCTTGGATGATCCCTGAACGACGATGCCATCGTAGCCTGAGAATTTTAGGAATGCTCCGAAGTAGCCGTTGGCCTGCGTGGCAGTTGCGCCATTGGTGAGAGCGCCTTTCGTGATGACAGAAATCGTACCTGAGCCCCCTATCGATGTACCTCCGAGGGGACCGGAAGCGATTATCAACCTGTTATCAGGATCAGCCCAATCAATCGTCGGCGAGACTTCGTCATACAGGATCTTCGCTCCGATTCCCGTACCCCCAATATAGCTTCTCAATGTTTTCTCGTTGAAGACTATGTTGGACAGTTCACCCGTGGTCATATCGACTCGCAGCATCTTACCCGCGTAACCACCAATATCATTTGCCATGCTTAACACTATCTCCTTTCCTTTTGTTACTACGTCGTGGTAATGTATGCTTTGTTGAAATATATAAAGCGCGCGCGCTGATGATGTCTCTGACTCTGCTGCTCAGATGAAGATAGAAGGGATTATGTGGACTTCTTGGTCGCTAGCTAGAGGTGGTTCGTTCCTCACATATCTCGGGCTCGCTGCATCTACTCAGTATGAAGAGGTTGGTGAACTACCATCTATCTGGCACCGAGGTATTAGTATCGCTTTCAGAGGGTTAATGTGCCGTGGACGAGTTTATTGACACTTGGGACACAGTGTATTCGTCGACGTTATGTCTTGAACAAAGAGCTTATGGCACCCCCGATCGTCCTCGGGACCCGAGCAGAGAAAGATCCCTCTTCTCTTTGCGTTCTCGGTCCTGGGGTAGATGGTCCAATAAACCTCCTGCACTCTACTGTTTGGGCTTACTTCACCTATTTCAGCCACAGCGTCATTTCCCATCTCCCAGCCGTGTCTCGTGGCGGGTCGGATGTCCCGATCATTCACGATCTCTTCGCCAACCTGAGCGGTGAGGAAACCTCTGAACCAGTCGATGTCTGGCTTCACGCTGAAGTATATGACTCTTGACACGTATGCGGATGGGCAGACATAGGCACCCACAAGGTTTTCCGCATCAGACCACACGGGAACTAACGACGTGGGGCTGTCACAATGTCTGCGGCAGCTTCCCTTGAAGCTCAGATGGGTCTCCACGAACTCCTTTAATGGTTTCCGTTCAGTGGTAACTCGCTCCTTTATTCGGGTTCGATAGTAGTCACTTGAAAACAAGGAGTCCCACGCCGCTTCGGTCGCTGAAACAGCCTCCGAGAAACCCGTTAACACGTGATCCACCTGTCCATCCTCGTATTCCACGAAGACTTGGGGGATGAGATAGTCCTCTGACCAGTCCCCATGCTCCTCGACAAGCCTGTCCGCCGCTGCCTCCAGTTCCGGGATCTCGATGTCAAGAACCCGCAGAGGGACCCCAAAGTCCTCCGCCATCCTCTCCGCATTACGGAGGGAAAAGGGAACGCAGTGCGGACAATACTTGGCGAGAACGATGCTTACTTGCTTTACACTACCCATGGTAAATCTTCACCGTCCCCTCTTGTTGTAATGTCATGCCAATAAATATTCCGCTGCTTTAGAATAGTTTTCATCTACCTACCGACAACAGAGACGAAGTACATGCTTAATGACTCTGAAGAAAAGAAGGCCTGTCACTCGTTCTGAGTTCGAATATTCGTATGATCTTGAGCTAGTCACTTCATCCTTACTGAGTACATCGTGCTTGGGGTGAGTCTCCTTGGAAGCCAAGTCAGACCGCTTGAAGGGCTGAAGACGGAGCACTCTACGTAGATGCTTTTCAGTTGAAACGCCATCTTTTGCGGTTAACGGCTGACATCACAGGTGTCTTCTGTGACTTGCTTCGTTTTTCCTATTCGTTAAGTAGGAGTACGGTGACTTCGTCGCCCTTCTCGATGACATCGACGTTTGTCGGTAACACGATGTAGCCGTCAGCCTCCGCCATGCTCGTGATGGCTCCTGAGTGCCGGAACACGGGGTAGGCGACTCCATCCCTGACCTGCACGGTGAGAAACTGTTTTCTCCCTGACGAGGAAACTACGCGCTCCGCAAGCCGTGCCTTGACCCCTTCTTCTCTCC
>JAOZHB010000015.1 GCA_026015035.1 Candidatus Bathyarchaeota archaeon
CGGGAGAGGTAGCTAGCCATCGGTTCTCCACAGCTCTCTCTTAAGCATATCCCGCACAGCGGTTCGGATCGCAGCGCTTCTGCTGGGATAAAGGTTTGACTGGACCAATTCGTCCAGTCCATCGATCAGAGCTTCGGGAAGTTTTACAGTAACAAGTCTCACATCATCACGGCCCCTTTACTATTGAGTGGTATTACCCCCTCCGGCATACTTATGTTTTTAGCCAGTTGCATTGGTGAACCACGACTTCGAAAGCGTTTTACGACGACGAGACTGTTCTGCACAGACTTACCGAGAAATTAAATCGGTTCAGCGTCCGCCCACAAGTAGTCAAAGTACTCCTTTGCCAAACCTACAAGCCCGAGATGATCGGAGGAGATAGCCAAATATGTGGAGTCCCGTCCGGTTCCCACGAGAAGCATGACTCGTCTACTGTCGGAGATTATGCCATTGCCAAACATCTGTTCTTTAATCCTGATTGATCCAAGGCTATTCAACTTCATCAATCCGTCTCGAACGACGTCCCTAGCCACCAAGAATTTCACCGAGGTGTTCCGCCGTTGTAACCGAAGCAGCTCCGGGATGAACGCCTCATAAAAGGCTTGGGGAAGCATAGTAGCCGCAATCATCAACTCCCGTTCAGTTTCCCCAAGCATCTCCCGAATCCGAGCAAGAATGTTGAATTCCCCTCGAACGATCCAAATGTCAGGTCGCTCTTGAACCTCCTTTTGACTGTACAGCGGCTGAAGCGCATCCAGGAGTTGGTTGACATTGTCCGCCAACGCTTTCTCCACCCGAAGTCTTGTGGCCTCCAAGGCCTCCGAGGGAGGCTTAGGATAATACCTTTTCGGTCTCCCACTCTCGATTTCCACCCAACCCTTTCGCTCCAGACTCGCTAAGACGTCATATATTTTGGAGTAGGGAAGCCCAGTGGCTTTACATATTTGACTGGCCGCAGTGGGTCCCGACAGGAGAAGGAACTGGTACGCCGTGCTCTCGTACTTCGTTAAGCCAATTTCCCTCAAAGACCGTTTAGATCTCTCACTGACGACCATGTTCAACCCTTCCCAACCAAGCGTACGAAAATACTTCGCAGTTCACCCATTTTCACCTGGTTGTTAGTTTGGAAACTCCTTTATATAGCCTTAATCCCATTATCCCACCTCTCAGTGGTGGCATCCGTTGAAAATTATAAAGAAGACCCGAAGCATCTGTCCAGAATGCTTCAACGTGATCGACGCAACCATCTACGAAGACGACGGCCAAGTTCTAATGAGGAAAGAGTGCCTTGAACACGGCGTCTTTGAGGACGTTTACTGGTCAAACTTCAACGAATACACTAGGGCGCAGAAATACGCCGTCATAGGCAAGGGAATCGAAAACCCCATGACAGCGCCAGTGCACGGCCACCCTTTTGACTGTGGATTATGCCCCAATCATAAATCCCATCCGTCCTTGGCGATAATCGACGTGACGAATCGATGCAACCTCCAATGCCCCATCTGCTTTGCCAACTCCGCCGTGTCGGGATACGTCTATGAACCCACCGTAGAAGACATACGAAACATGATCAAAACCCTGAGGCAGATAAAGCCCATCCCGCCGAATGCCCTTCAATTCAGTGGAGGCGAGCCTACGGTCCGCAAAGATCTTCCCGACCTCATCAGGATAGCCAAGGAACTGGGCTTCGACCACATAGAAGTAAACACCAACGGCGTCAAACTGGCTGACAGCGTCGAATACTGCAGTGAATTACTCGACGCGGGGGTGAGCACCGTTTACCTCCAATTTGACAGCGTCAAGCCGGAGCCCTATTTGATTACCCGGGGACGAGATCTTCTGGAGACCAAGATGAAAGCCATAGAAAACTGTCGCAGAGGGGGCTTGACAAGCATCGTCTTGGTGCCGACTGTGGTAAGAGGCGTAAACGACGACCAGCTGGGAGACATCATCGCTTTCGCCGCCGAAAACTTCGATGTCATCCGATGCGTCAACTTTCAACCGGTCTCGATCACCGGGAGAATAGACTTTGAGAAGCGAAAACAGATGCGTATCACAATTCCCGACTGCATCCAATTGATTGAGGAGCAGACAGAGGGCCAAGTCCAGGCCTCTGATTTCTATCCAGTGCCCAGCGTCGTCCCAATCTCCCAGGCCCTCGGAGCGTTGAAGGGAAAGACATACCCCGAATTCACGGTGCACGAACACTGTGGAATGGCTGCGTTCCTTTTGATAGCGGACCAAAAAATGGTCTCAATAACGAAAAACGTTGACTTTGACGGATTTATCGAGGCCATGAAAAACGTTCGTGACACCGCTTTGAAGGGATCAAAGAGACGAGCGCAGCTTCAAATGGTTTCAGCTGTTCTACGCCACGCGAAACTGGGGCTACTCAAACAACTGCTGGGATCCGTGTTTAAAGAAGCCTCGTATGACGCCTTGGGCAACTTCATGAAAAATATTCTCATGGTCGGCTTGATGCATTTTCAAGACCCGTACAACTTCGATCTGGAGAGGTTGGAGCGGTGTGGGATACACTACGCCGTACCTGATGGTCGAGTGATCCCCTTCTGCGCCATGAATACCCTGTACCGGTCGAAAATAGAGAGGGAGCTAGGTGTTCCAACAAAAGAGTGGCAGAAGAAGTAGTGACGCCGTAGAGGACACCATCACCTTTTTATTTTACGCGCCTAATGGGTTAACCGGTGAAGTCGTTGGGCGGCGCGAAGAAGCGGTCTCTCAAACAAATTGAAAGACAGCAAAGGTTACGAACGAAGAAACAACAGCAGGAACCGCGAAGAAGATCTGGCTCGAATGTATTGGATCGGCGAGTTGGGGGAGTCAGCCTTCCCGGCATTGAGGACAAAGAACTTGTTGGGGAGTTATCAAAAATGAAGGCCATCACACCCTACATGATCGCGTCTCGATACGATGTTCGACTGAGTGTAGCAAATAGCCTGCTTGATTCGCTTCAGCAAAGAGGATTAATTCAGCTAATGGCCAAGAACAGTAATCTAAAGCTATACCAGTTCACGG